>CAMOKF010000064.1 GCA_946617625.1 uncultured Bacillota bacterium | reverse complement strand
AAGATAGGTAAAATACTTAGAAAAACATCATTAGATGAGATGCCACAATTCTTTAATATGTTTATAGGACAAATATCATTAATTGGACCTAGACCATTAGTACCAGGTGAATTAGATAGTCATAATGGAGATCATGCTATATATGAAAGTGTTAAACCAGGAATAACTGGATGGTGGGCTGCTAATGGTAGAAGTGCAACATCTTATAAGAAAAGATTAGATTTAGAATATTATTATGTAAAACACCAAGGATTTAAATTAGATATATTATGTATATTTAGAACAATAAAAGTAGTATTTACAAGAGCAGGAGCAAAATAAAGCTCTTTTTTTGTTTATATAAATATGATATTATGTAAATATAAAGGAGAATTGTTATGGAAAAGAAAAGACTAAATAAAAAAGTAATTATTATCGGTATAGTATTATTAGTAGTAATTATAGGAATTATATTATTCTTAGTACTAGGTAATAAAAAAGTAGAAGATAAACCTACAAAGAAAGATAAAAAAGAAGAAGTAGAGGAAGTAAAAGAAAAAGTAGATATAGTAGATTTAGATAGTAAGACAAGACCTATAACAGTATCTATAAATAATACTCCAGTAGCAGTAAAAGTACAAAGAGGATTAAATAGTGCTTATATTGTATATGAATTACCTACAGAAGGATCTACCTCTAGATTACTAGCCGTATTTAAAGATGCAAGTGATGATACAGTAATTGGAACTGTAAGAAGTGCTAGACATAATTTTATTGATTTTTCTAAAGAACATAATGCTATTTTTGCAAGTTATGGTTGGAGTATATATGCTGAAAAAGAATTAAAGACAAATACAATTGATTATATTCAAGGTATAGTACAAGATAAACCATTCTGGAGAGAAAATCCTGAGAACTTAGCTAGAGAACATACTGTATATACAACATATGGTAATTTAAAAGATTTCGCAGTAAATACTAAAGGATATTCTATGGAAAGTAATTCATGGAAATTACTTAATTATGATGTAGGAGATGTAGATTTATCTAAAAGAGAAGATGTAATGACTGCTGATACAGTAGTAATTCCATATGGAAGTGTAGTAACTGTATTTAAATATAATAGTGAAACTAAAATGTATAATAGAATAGTTAATGATGTAGTAACAACAGATTATGGAACTAAAGAAGAGTTTACAACTAAAAATATAATTGTAACTAGATTAAATGGATATGAAATGACACCAAATAATATATATTGGGATTTATATGATACAGGAGAAGGAACAGGATACTATATAACTAATGGACAAGCTGTACCAATTAAATGGTCTAAAGAAAATAGAGATTCTAAAACAAAATATACATATAATGATGGTACAGAAATAAATGTAAGTGATGGAAGAACTTATATAGAAGTACATGTACCTAGTAAAGAAGTAACAATAAATTAAAGTCAGATTAACACTCTGACTTTTTAAATACCCAATAAAGCTTTGAATTTAATTAATTATGTAGTATAATTTTTATATGGAGTGAAGATGTATGAAAGACGTAAAAGTTATAGTTGCAGCTCATAAAGAATATAAAATGCCAAAAGATAAGCTTTATTTACCACTACATGTAGGAGCTAAAGGTAAAGAATCAATTGGTTATACTAGAGATGATACAAAAAAGAATATTAGTGATAAGAATCCTTTTTTTTGTGAGTTAACTGGACTATATTGGGCATGGAAAAACTTAGATGCAGATTATATAGGTTTAGTTCACTATAGAAGATACTTAACACAAAATAAAGTAAAGACTAAAGATATAGATAAAAAGTTTAAAGAAGTAATTACTCTAAAAGAAGTAGATAAATTACTAAATAAAACAGATGTAATATTACCTAAAAAAAGAAATTATTACATAGAAACACTATATAATCATTATAAACACACTATGTATGTAGAACCATTAGATGAAACAAGAAAGATTATAGAAGAAAAATATCCTAAATATTTAGGAGAATTTGATAAACTTAAAAAGAGAAGAAAAGCTCATATGTTTAATATGTTTATTATGAAAAAAGAAATATTAGATGGCTATTGTAAATGGTTATTTGATATATTATTTGAACTAGAAAAAAGAGTAGATACAAAAGACTATACCGCTTTTCATAATAGATTTTATGGTAGAGTATCTGAGTTATTATTAGATGTATATATAAATACAAACAATATCAAATATAAAGAAGTAAACTTTATAGATATAGAAAATATTAATTGGTTAAAGAAAGGAACTAGCTTCCTAAAAGCTAAGTTTTTAGGTAAGAAGTATGAAAAAAGTTTCTAATCCATTAATATCAGTAATAATACCAGTATACAAAGTAGAAAAGTATTTAGATAAATGCATAGATAGTGTAATAAATCAAACATATAACAACTTAGAAATTATATTAGTAGATGATGGATCTCCAGATAATTGTCCTAAAATGTGTGATGAATATGCTAAAAAAGATAAAAGAATAAAAGTTATTCATAAGGAAAATGG
>CAMOKF010000063.1 GCA_946617625.1 uncultured Bacillota bacterium | reverse complement strand
ACAATATAGCATAAAAAAAGAGTTCTTTAAGAACTCCTTTTTTATTTAACTGAGAATATTCCGTTTGGATCTACTTTAGCATCTTTATTATATTTAGAAGAACCAAATGCTAAAATAGGTAAACCGATAACTGGGAAAATTGTATTAAATACTGCGAAACCATTAGATTTTCCAAACTTCTTAGCTAAGTTGAAATTATAGTTAAATGAAGTTAAGACAAGTCCAAAATATACTACTGAGTTACCATCAGTACCATTTGATAATAAACCTGTTAATACAGCGAATATTAAGAACCAGTACCAAGCTAACCCAACGATTTTAGTCTCTACCCAAGAACTATATAATGGGATAAGTCCTTTCCACCATTTTTCTCCAGCCTTATCAAACATTTTACAGTTAGCTATAACTACTAAAATAAGTACAGCTAAAGCAATTAATGCTAAAACTATAATAAGTAAAATAGCAGCTGCTCCATATGATCCTAATGAGTCAAAAAATTGTTCAACACCATTAGTTGTTGGGGCTGTTTGAGTTAACCCATAATTATAATCGTACATACTACTCCTCCTTTACCCATTATATTACACTTTTTTTGACAAAAATCAATTAAAAAATTAATATTTGTGTTATACTTTATTTATAATAAAGGAGAAGTTTTATGGATAAGAATAAAATTATTAAGTATTTAGTTACTACATATGTTATTACATGGATATTTTGGGGTATAAGAGCATTTTTAACATCATTTAATATATTAGCTTTTGAAAATCCAATTATATTTATATTATATGCATTAGGATCATTAGGACCAACAATAGCAGCAATTACATTATTAGAAGATAAGAGTTTAAAAGGAATAAAGAAATTTATCTTTAATCATAAGAAAGGAACATTTATTTACTTCTTATATTTCTTAGTAGTTTATACATTAACATTCTATTGTTCAACATTTAAGATAGTTGAAGGTACTACATTAGTTAATTCTATACTACATGCAATAATGTATATTGTTATAGGTGGAGGTAACGAAGAATTAGGTTGGAGAGGAATATTACAACCAGAATTAGAAAAGAAATTTTCTAACTTTGTAACAAGTTGTATTATTACCGTTCCATGGGCATTATGGCATATACCTTTCTGGTTTACTAAAGGAGATATGCATCAAGAAGTTCCATTCTTATTATTTGTATTTGCAGTATTTGCTATGGGTATAGTAGCAGGGGCTATTAAAAAGACTACAAATAGTGTATTCTACTGTGTATTATTCCATGGGTTATCAAATTTAGTTGAAGAAGTATGCGCATATGATACAAATTATATATTAATAATTGGATTTTTAGTAATACTAGCATCTACAATATATGTTAGTAGAATGAAACCAAAAACAGAAGAAGTAATATAAAAGATGGATATTTCCATCTTTTTTTGTTATTCTATTATAAGAAGGTGTTATAGTGTCAAAGTTATATTTTAGATATGGAGCAATGAACTGTGGTAAAACAATTAATGTATTAACAGTAGCTCATAATTATGAAGAAAATGGTAAAAAAGTAGTAATAATTAAATCAAGTACAGATACTAAAGCAGATAAAAATATTCAAACAAGAATAGGATTAGAAAGAAATGTAGATATACTAATAGATCCTAAAGAATCATTTGAAAAATACTATGATGAGTGGAATGATAATGATATTGATTGTATATTAGTAGATGAAGCACAATTCTTAACTCCAAAACAAGTAGAAGAGTTATGGATATTTACTAAAATGTATGAAACACCTGTAATATGTTATGGATTAAGAACAGATTTTCAAACTAATGCATTCATTGGAAGCAAAAGATTACTTGAATTAGCTGATTCACTAGAAGAGTTACCAACTATATGTTCTTGCGGTAAAAAAGCAAGATTCAATGCAAGATTTGTAGATGGTAAATTTACAACTACAGGAGAATCAGTAGTAATAGATGGAGCATATAGTAATGTAGAATATAAACCAATGTGTGGTAAATGTTATGTAAAAAATAAGTACATGGAAAAACTATGAAAAAAGAATATTTAAAATATATATTTTTAGCAATTTATTATTTCATATGCATAACATTTATATATATTGCATTTAGATTAGATACATATCCTAATTATGGATTTAGTTATGGAATTGTTACAGGAAATATTCCATATAAAGATTTTAATCAAATAGTACCATTATTTAGTTCATTTCTATATAGTATTCTATTAATTTTTAATCATTCAATAATAGTATATTATTTTGAGCAAACAATTCTGTTATTACTAATGTCATATTTATTATTTAAAATACTAGATGAAAAAGCCTGGATTCCAATAGTATTATTATTTTTACCTATAATAATACCATTTGCATATGTTTTATTTCCAGGATATAATTTTATATTATTATTAGAATTAATATTGTTAATATATCTAAATCACTTTAATAAATCAGATAAATTAATAGGATTAGTATCAGGAATAACAATTATTACTAAACATAATATTGGAATATTCATACTAATAGTTTCAATATTATATGTAATAAAATATAAGAAGAAAGTATTAA
>CAMOKF010000062.1 GCA_946617625.1 uncultured Bacillota bacterium | reverse complement strand
TATTTTAAATTTAATATAAATAATTCAATTAAATTATTAGGATCACTATCAGTAGTTTTTAATTTATAATCCATATCAGCTAAAGTATTCATTAATTCTAGTAATTCACTTTCTGAATAATATCTAGTTAACTCTTTAGTCTTCTTAATTCTATAAGAATTCTTTTCTCCTAACATACTAGCTATTTCATCATTACTTAGTCTTTGTTTTTCTAATACTTTTACTTGATATATTATTCTTATTTGTGAAGCTATTAAACCAATTATAGATAAAGGTTCAATATTGTAATTAAGTAATTTAAAATACTGCTCTAAAGCCCTCTTTTTATCCTTTTCAGCTAAAGATCTACTAAAAGCAAATGTAAGATCAGTTGAATCTCCTAGCTTTTCCATTACTAAGTCATCTATATCTTCTCTACTTATAGTTTTTTCTTCATATCTATAATTTTTTAACTTATTAATTTCATTCTCTATTTTAGATAAATCATTTAAACATTTATTTACTAAATATTCTATATCTATATTACTAATCTTATATCCTTTTAACTCATTTTTAGCAAACTTAACTGGATCAAGACTAACACTAATATATTTACATCTTTTCTTTAACTCTTTAGTTACTTTTAAAGTATTATTAAACTTTAAACTCCAAATAAATAATAAATTATCAGGATTAGGATTATCTAAATACTTATATAAATGTTCTAATTTATCTTTATTAGAATCATTATTAACATTTTCCATACCAGTTAGAATAATAATCTTTTTACTAGATAAAAAACTATAAGTATCTAAATCTTCTAAAACATTATCAAACTCTACTTCAGATAAATCATAATTACTTCTTAAAGCATCATTAAAATCTAATGATTTAACAATATTATTTATTTCATTTTCTATTTCAAAAAATGATTGTCCTTCTAATAAATAATTATTTTGCATCTCTTAATGTATTCTCCACATATTCTAATATTTCTTTTAAGTTATTACTTGATTTACCTCCACCTTGAGCAAATGTTGGACTACCTCCACCATTACCATCAGCTTGCATAGAAGTACTTTTAACTACCATTCCTGCATTAACAGAACAATTAGATTTAGCTATAAAGTTAACAGTCTTATCTTCTTTAACATTAGCAAAGAATACAAAACCATTTTCCATAGAATTAACTAAACTATCAGCAATACTCTTTAATAGATTCATATCTTTATTATTAACTTCCATAACAATACCTAAAGTACCGTTATAATCTTTAACTTTTTCACGATATATATCTAAATTATCTAATGTCTTCTTAGTTTTTAAATCATAATATTTTTTCTCTAATTCTTTTACTTCTTGTTGTACATATTGAAGTTCATTTTTAACAAATATAATATCTTTATATGAATTAGGTTTATTATTATCAATATCTACATCAAAATCTAAATCAATTCCATCTTTACTAGCACTTTCTAATATAGTTCTAGCTTTAGTTAATAATTTAATAATTTCATCATGATATGGTTTAACTATATCTAATAATGTATTTTCTATTTTCTTAGCTGTAACACCTTCTATACGATATGTATTACTTCCTTTAGATTCACATAAAGATATAGCAAATCTTTTTATTTCTTTTGTATTAGCTACATGAGTACCACCACATAATTCGATAGATTTACCTATCTTAACTACACGAACAATACTTCCATATTTTTCTCCAAATAAAGCCATAGCTCCCATTTCTTTAGCTTTATCTAAAGGCATAATCTCAGTAGATACAATTATTTGATCATCAATCATATCATTAACAAAGTTTTCTACTTCTAGTAATTTTTCATCATTCATTTTACCAGCATAAGTAAAATCAAATCTTAATTTATCTTGATCTACATAACTTCCAGCTTGTTTAATAGTACTAGATACAACTTGTTGTAATGCATATTGAAGCATATGTACAGATGAATGATTTGCTTCAGTTTCTTTTCTCTTATCTTTATCAAGTACTTCTTCTACTTGATCACCAATTGATATAACACCATCTAATAATTTAATCTTATGAATGTGTTGTCCATTAGGACCTTTAAATACATCGATAACTCTAGCTTTAAAATTATTACCAATAAGCATACCAGTATCACTAACTTGTCCACCAGACTCAGCATAGAATATAGTTCTATTTAAAGCAACATAAGTATCATGATCACATGAATCAATTATTCCATCTTTAGAGAATATTGCATCAACTTTACTTTTTAATCTATATAAGCCATATACGAATTGACTATCATTTTTATAATTTAATAAAACCTCATTTTGAGAAGCCATACTAGTTTTATTCTTAACTCCAACTTTAGAAGCTGTCTTTTGACCCTCCATATATTTATCAAATTCTTCTTTAGACACTGAATAACCTATTTCTTCTAAATACTCTAAAGTAAGTTCAAATGGAAAACCATAAGTATCATATAACTTAAATGCATCTTCTCCACTAATAGTTTTATCTTTTGATTTATCTACTAATTCTTTTAATCTCTTCTCTCCAGACTCTAATGTCTTTAAGAACAATTTTTCTTCCTCTAAAACAGTAGCTTCAACAAAAGGTCTTTTTTCTACTAAATATGGATAAGCTTTCTTCATAACATCTACAACATCAGAAACAATTTTATACATAAATGGAGTTTCCATACCTATATGTTTACCAAAGCGTACACTTCTACGAAGTAATCTTCTAAGTACATATCCTCTACCTACATTTTCAAAAGAAGCTCCATCTGATAAAGCAAAAGTAATTGCTCTAATATGATCTGCTATAATCTTAAATTCTTTTTGACCAGTATAAGGAGTATTAGCTAATTCTTCAATATGTTTTATGATTGGTTTAAATAAATCAGTCTCAAAGTTAGAATCAGCATCTTGGAATATACAACACCATCTCTCTAATCCAGCACCAGTATCTATATTCTT
>CAMOKF010000061.1 GCA_946617625.1 uncultured Bacillota bacterium | reverse complement strand
ACAAATATAATAAATAAATTCTTATTTAATTCATCTATTTTTAAATAATTAAATATAGATGCAAAACATAAAAATATGATTATAGAAAAAACTGTATTATATAATCTACTAATTTTAAATTTACTCCTAAGTATAAAAACTATTAAAAAAGATAATAATCCAATAATACAATAAGTAAAAAGCGTAAATATAGACATTTCATCACCTCTAAATGTCTTTTATTATAATCATTTTTAACAATTTTACAAGTTTTATAAGTAATCTTTCCTACCTAATTTCCTTAATTTTTCTTTTACAACTAATTCAACTTCTAAATCTGCTCCTATTTTATGCAATACTAATAATAAGTCCTGAAGTTTTACCCTATCGGTAGTTTCATCCTTAATAATTAAAGCTTCCTTCTTATAATCATAATTATCTATAGGATTAACTTGTATAAAGTTTTCTATATATTCTTTTATATCTCTAATAACAAATTCTTTTAAAGGATATTCATCTACTAAAAACATCCCATAGTATCCTGCAACTAAATATTTAAATTGATCTTTTAAATCATTCATAAAATCACCTATAAATTATTCTACCATAAAATAAAATTATTATGTTATAATGATAAAGAAAGTAGTGATCGTATGAAAAAAGAATATCTATTAATTCCTTTATATATAATTGGTATATTTACAATCTATGGAATATTAGTATTTAGAAATAGTTATGCTATAAAATTAGATACTGAAATGCCTAATAAAGTTTTTACTTCTAATTTAGAACATTCAAATAACATTAACTATGTAGCAGAATCATTAAGCTATAATGAATATTCAAATAATTTTGAAGTACCATATAATTATTCTGTTAATAATAATATTATTCCAATGTATAGTACTATGAAAAACTTAGAATTTCCAACTAACAGTGAAGAATTAGGATATAGTACTAAAATTAATGATTCTGGATTAGGTTACATTATTAAGAATGGATATAATAATAAAAGTAGTAATAACTTATTTAATGTTACTGATAAAAGTATTCAACAATATATAACTCAAATAGCTATCTGGTTATATATCTATGAGAAAGGTATTAACTGTATAGAAACAAATAAGGAATATAATAGTTGTGCATTTATAAATAATAAAACAAATAAAGAAATGACTTCATCAGAAGTAAGATCAATAATATTCCAAGCATCTAATAATAAAGATTATAGCTATTTAAAAGAAATCATACGATTAGTAAATGAAGCTGAAGAACTAAAGAATTATGAAGAATTAACTCAATATGAAGTAACAAAATCATATACAACAACAATAACTAGCAAGAATAAGCAAAGATTTTCTAATCAAATCTTAGGATATGTAAAATAAAAAGAACTTAAAAGTTCTTTTTTTATTCCCATTCAATTGTAGCTGGAGGTTTACCAGTAATATCATAAACCACTCTATTAACATGATTTACTTCATTTACTATTCTATTTGAAACAATAGATAATACTTCATAAGGTATTCTACTCCATTCAGCAGTCATAAAATCTATAGTAGAAACTGCTCTTAAAGCAATAGTATAGTCATAAGTTCTATCATCACCCATTACTCCAACACTTTTTAAATTAGTTAAAACTGCAAAATATTGATTAATATCTCTATCTAATTTAGCTTTAGCTATTTCTTCTCTAAATATATAATCAGCTTCTCTTAAAATATTTAATTTATCTTCTGTTATATCACCTATTATTCTAATAGCTAAACCAGGACCTGGAAAAGGTTGTCTATAAACTAAATATTCAGGTAATCCTAAAGACAATCCAGCTTGTCTTACTTCATCTTTAAATAAGTCTCTTAAAGGTTCTATAATATCTTTAAAATCTACTACATCTGGAAGTCCTCCTACATTATGATGAGATTTAATTTTACTACTAGAACCTAAACCAGATTCAATAACATCAGGATAAATAGTACCTTGTACTAAGTAATCTACTTTACCTATTTTTTTAGATTCTTCTTCAAAGACTCTAATAAACTCTTCACCTATTATTTTTCTCTTCTTTTCAGGTTCACTAACTCCACTTAGTTTATCTAAAAATCTTTTCTTAGCATCTACTCTTATAAAGTTAACATCAAATATTTTAGTAAATACTTCTTCTACCTCATCAGCTTCATTTTTTCTTAGTAATCCATGATCTACAAATACACAAGTTAAGTTTTTACCAACAGCTTTATACATTAAGGCAGCAGCAACTGAAGAATCAACTCCTCCAGATAATGCACATAAAACTTTACCATTACCAACTTTTTCTTTAATCTTTTTAACAGAACTATCTACAAAAGAATCAATTATCCAGTTACCAGAACAATTACATATATTAAATAAGAAATTTCTAATAACTAAAGTACCATTTATAGAATCATTTACTTCAGGATGAAATTGTATACCATATAATTTATTTTTAGTATTAGCTATTCCAGCATTTATGCAATTATCACTTGAAGCTATATTTTTAAAATTATTAGGTAAAACTGATACATAATCAGTATGACTCATTAAAAAATTATTTTTAGATTTAAATCCCTTAAATATACTATTTCTATTATTAATATTTACAGAAGTAACTCCATATTCTCTTTTATTAGCTTTTTCTACTTTACCACCTAATAGATAAGTCATTAATTGCATTCCATAACATATTCCAAGTATAGGTATTCCTAAAGAGAAAATATCTTTATTAATCTTAGGAGAATTATCATCATATACACTAGCAGGACCTCCAGTAAAAATAATTCCTTTAGGATTTTTTCTTTTTATTTCATCAATAGAAATAGTATATGGAACTACTTCAGAATATACATTACACTCTCTAACTCTTCTAGCAATTAATTGATTGTATTGTCCACCAAAATCTAATATTAAAATTAATTCTTCCATAACAACTCCTAATTATTTTCTATTTCTTTTAATATAACATCATGAGCACTACCTTCTTTAATACTTATATTAGATACTAAAGTAAGTC
>CAMOKF010000060.1 GCA_946617625.1 uncultured Bacillota bacterium | reverse complement strand
ATACATTTATAATGCCAGATAGTGATGTAACAATTACACCAAATTATAGAGCAATTACGAATAACGAAGCTGACAAAGAAAAAGAAGACGAGAAAGAAGATGAGAAAGTAGGAATAGTTGAGACTATAAAAACAGAGGTAACAAATCTATATGAACGCATAACTAATCCAAGTACAGGAGATAAAGCTTTTGAACTTGCTTTTGCGGGAGTAGCTGGAATTATAGTATTATTAATTGTTAAAGCTAAGAGAAAAAAATCTAGTACTAGAAAATCAAATATTTTATATTAAAAATAAAAAGATGAAGAGTTAATCTTCATCTTTTTTAATAATTGGTTACTTTTTGAAGTCTTTTTTGTTCTAATTATTGTTTATTGTTGATTAGGTTGATTAAATAAAAAAGAATAATTGGAGATGAGAGGAAGATAAAAATGAAAAAAGCCTTTTTATTAACAATAGCATTTATACTTATAATGAGTTTAACAAATTGTGTAAAAGCTGATCAATTACAAATGGATAATGAATGGAGTATTAGTAATGGTGTATGTGATATTGAAAGAGATGCAGATCAAAATTATTATTGTATAGAATATGATGCTAAATTAAAAAAATATGATAAAAATCACAATATGATTTTTTCAAAGAGCTATGCAGATTATTGCAGTTTTTTGTCGATTACTATTGATGATAATAATAATGCATATATACTTGCTAGAACAGACAATACTGTTTTTTTGGATCCGGAAAATAATATTAATAATTTAAGAAATACTATTATTAATAGCCATATAATAAAACTAGATTCTAATGGAAATATAATATTTGACTGTAACTTAGATAGTGAAAAAGACTTTGGCGATCTTTCAGGAATAAAGGTATACAATAATTATATTTATGTCATAGGAAATAAATATTTTTTCAAAGATTTTAATAGAACAGTGGGAAGCGGAAATTATTATAATTATGAAGTTAGAGCTAATATGTTTAAATTAGATTTAGAAGGCAATATTATTTCTGAAATTAATTTAGGTGACAAAACAAAACAAGTGCAACTTTATTATTATAATGATTTTGCAACTTCTGGATCAGGAATATCTTCAAATAGCATAAAAAAGGACACCACTATTATTTTCAAAGATAATAAGTTTTATACTTATAAATCAGTAGATGGAGAAATATTTCTAGGATTATACTCTACTGATTTAGAAAAAATAGAATTTGAAGAATGGGGAATAAATAGTAAAATAAATGATATAACTGAAAAATATGATGGAAACTATGTGGCTGTTGGAACAATAGATAGTAGTCTTTTAAATCCAAATCAACCAGCAAAGCATTGTCCTTGCATAATTGATTATTCCTCAAATGGAACTATAGTTTCCTATAAAATAATTGAAGGAGATGGAACTTTAATATCTATAAAAAATAAGGATAATGGCTATTATGGTATTATCTATTTAGGAGAAGAAAACGTAAAAGAATATAATAATAGTTCTACTGGTTACTATATAGTGAGATATGATTTGGACTTTAATGTGCAATCAACTTATCCTATGAATTTTAAGGTAGTTAATTTATATGATTTAGATGAAAATGAAAGAGGGATTAGGGTATTAAATGATCAAGGAAGTTTATTTTATTTCTATACTGAATTTGATTATAAGGCAAATATAATAAATCCAGAAAATGGTGGAAAGGTATCATTACTGGAAGATAGGGAATACTATCCAAATGAAGAAGTAGCTTTAAATGTTCAAGAGGATGAAGGATATAGATTAAAAGAAATACAAATAGTTGATAAAGATGGAAATCAAATAGAACTTCTTGATGGTAATAAATTTATAATGCCAGAATCTGAAGTAACAATTACTCCAATTTTTAAGAAGCTAAATAATAAAATTATAGTAGTATCAAAAGATGAGACAGAGGATGTAAAATTTGAAATAGAAGACATAACAGAAGTAGAAGAAGGTACATTAGTAAAAATGTATTTAACAGCAGTATTAGGATATGAAATAGAGAATATAGAAATAGTAGATGAAGATGAAAATCAAATTGATTATACAGAGACAGGCACTAATGAATATACATTTATAATGCCAGATAGTGATGTAACAATTACACCAAATTATAGAGCAATTACGACTAGTGAAAATGACGAAGAGAAGGACGAAGACAATAACCAAGATAAACCCGGAATAGTTGAAACTATAAAAACAGAAGTAACAAATCTATATGAACGTATAACTAATCCAAGTACAGGAGATAAAGCTTTTGAACTTGCTTTTGCGGGAGTAGCTGGAATTATAGTATTATTAATTGTTAAAGCTAAGAGAAAAAAATCTAGTACTAGAAAATCAAATATTTTATATTAAAAATAAAAAGATGAAGAGCTAATCTTCATCTTTTTTTATATATTCTTTTGCTAAAGTTAAAGCAAGTTTAGATGATAAATCTTTGATATAACCAAGATTAACTAATTCAAGTGCTTCTTCAAAAGTACATTCAAAGTTTTGAATTATTTCATCTGGATCTAAATGCTTTTCAGTAACCTTTTTACAGCCTGTAGCCAGAAAGGTATGGACTTTGGTTCCACCCGCACCTATATCTTGATAGCTCCATGTAAGATAGTTAAGCGACGTTGCAACCATGCCAGTTTCTTCAGATAATTCACGTTTAGCAGCTTCTTCTGGGGTTTCCTCATTATCAATATATCCTGCTGGAATTTCAACTCCTACCAAATTATCTGTAAAGCATCTTGGTTGAACTATTAATGCAATATTATTGTCCTCGGTAATAGCGATTACATTAACTGCATTACCAGCTTTACCACCTTTTAGAAGTTTGTCACGTTTAATTACTTTTTTTCCAATTCCAAAAAAGTGTGACTCAGAAGATATAAAAGGTTTATCTAATTCTTCAGGCCAATCTGCAGGCTTTGGAATCTCTACTGGTGTAACTAATTTGATTTTCTTCTTTAATTCATCAAGTTTTTCTTTTCTCATTTTTTCCTTTCATTACTATCAATAATAATTGTAACTGGTCCATCGTTTA
>CAMOKF010000059.1 GCA_946617625.1 uncultured Bacillota bacterium | reverse complement strand
TTCTACAAGCCTTAGCCATTCTTTCACCATACTTCTTTTTTATAATATCGTAATCATTTTTCATGTAATCACCACTCTATATTTATTATAACAAAAAAAGAAGAAAAATCTTCTTATTTTACAATTTCATGTTGCTGTTGATCATAAGTATTATCATATGACCATCCACTAGAATCACTTTCTCCTTTTTTAGCATAATTCCAACAATTAGCAAATGAGAAGTTACCATCTAACCATCCCATAACTACATTTATAATAAATGGTAACATAAAGAATATTAATAAAGCTAAAAACCAATTTTTAATCCAACTCTTAGCTTTTTTATTTTCTGGATCAATTGTTAATTTGATAAATGTTTTTACAAGGCCAATAATTGCAATTATAGGAACAACTATTTGAAAAAGTAACATTATCTTTTGAACTATTGATAAAATATTAGCTAATGCTACATCATTGCATCCTTCAACTAAACCAATTAACATAAACTCACCTCTAAAAAAATAATAACATACTATTTATAAATATTCCATATTATTTGACAACCCAAAATGTAGGCATATCTCTAAGTCCATTAGAACCACCTGCTACTGGAGTATTAACTATTTCTTGATTAATAACTAATTCAGAAGAACTACCTCCATCTAAATTAGCGGCATTATAAGCTCCATAGTTCTCTAATACATCACATAAATCAATCATATCAGCACCTATACTACTAGGTATTCTACCATTTATAACTAAAAATAATACAATTCCATCTTGTCTTTGACCAATAGCACTTCTAGGAGCTATACCCCATCCACCATTTCCTTTTACAAAGCTTCTTTTACCATTAACTATTAAGAAAGGTCCAAATTCAATAGCATCTCTTATACCATTAGCTAAAGCTTCATTAGCACTCATTCTTCCTAAAACTAATTTATTCTCATTATTAAATCCAATGAATCCTCCACCTACTCTAGCGTCTTCATAATCACTTACTAATTTACCATTACTAATTACAGTACCATGAGGTAAAGCTCCATTACTATTCCAATCAGGATCATAAAATCCTCCAGCATTCATAGCAATAATAGCATTCTCTCTCTTAGAAACAGTAAGAATACTTTCTCCTCTAGTACCTAAATACTTAGTAGTAGCTATACTAATTCTAGAAGGATCATATATAGCAACTAAAAAACCTTTATAACCACTTCCGCTTACTTCAATAACCTTATATAAGTCATTATCAGGATCCTTAGTTAAAATCTGTTTATCATATTCATTCTTATAAATACTAGTAGTATACTTCTTAAACTTAATTGCACTAGTATCAGTAGATTCATCTACTTCAATAACAGAATTAGAAGCTAAAACTTTATTAATATATTCATCACTATAAAACCATTTAGCTAAATATTGATGATTCATAGTAGTCATAGCACTAGTAATCCAAAAATTTTTAAAAGAATCTATAGGTCCATATAATAAGAAAGCAAAAGAAAAAATTCCCAATAATAGTAAAACTAACATAAAAACTAAAAACTTTTTAAGTAGAGACCATTTCTTTTTTTCAGTTTTCCTCTTAAATAAACCCATATCTACTCCTCTTTACCATCATATACATTATCGCCATTATAATCTATATAATCTTTATTTGTTTTATATAGTGAAACAGTATTAGTACTACCACTATTTTTTACATATTCATTATATTTAGTAATATTCTTATTATAAAACTTTATATCAGTAACAAAATAATTAACTACTTGCTCATAAATACTTTTATAATTACTGCACTTATTATTAACAACAGAATCAGGATAATAAACATCAGAACATAATTTATCCAAAGTATTATTCTTTTTACTTATTTCATCTACTATTGCTTCATAATTAGATAATCTATTTTTAACTATTTTATCTTGAGCAAATAAACTATCATAGTAAAGATTACTTAATACTTCAGTATACAATAAATCTCTTTGTTCCTCATAAAGACTAACTTCTGTAGAAAACTCCTCAAATGTATTAGAAACATCATCCATTCTATTTAAAACAGTAGCTTGATCTTTTTTTAAATCCATAATAAAAATAGAAACACATCCTGAAAGAATTAATAAAAGACCTAAAGCAAACATCCAAAATGGAAGACTTTTAAATTTCATATCATCACATCCTATATAAAATTATAATAAAAAAAAAGAGATTTGTACACTAATTAAACAAATCTTTTTCTTTCTCTTTAATTACATACAAAGGTCTTTTCTTAACTTCTAAGTATATTTTAGATAAATATAGTCCAATAATTCCCAAAAAGAATAGTTGTACTCCAGAAACAAATATAACTATACAAGCTAGACTCGGCCACCCACTAACAGGATCACCAAATAACAGAGTTCTAATAATTATAAAAATAATTGCTACAAAAGATATTAAACAGAATATTAATCCTACTAAAGCCGATATTAATAACGGTTTAGTACTAAAAGAAGTAATACCCTCTACAGCATATTTAAATAATTTAATAAAAGAAAACTTACTATTACCTTTAGTTCTATTAGGAATATCATATTTAATCCAATAAACACTAAATCCAACATAATTATATATTCCTTTTATATACCTATTATATTCATAAAATTCTAATAAAGAATTAACCATACTTCTAGTCATCAATCTACAATCTCTTTCACCCGGATGACTTTTATATGAAGATAAAAAACTATAGATTTTATAGAAAAGTTTAGTACATATTCGTCTTATAAATGAATAATTCTTATAACTATCACTATATAAAGCACAACAATCATATTCTGTATTTTCAAGTATTACAAACATCTCTAGAAGTAATTCTGGAGGATCCTGTAAATCACAATCCATAACAGTTACATAATCACCAGTACTATATTTAAAACCAGCTGCCATTGCTGCTTCTTTTCCAAAATTTCTTGAAAAAGATATATATCTAACCCTTCTATCCTTTTTAGCAAGATTTCTAAGATAAATAATAGTATTATCTCTACTACCATCATTAACATAAATAATCTCTAAATCAAAATCTTTAGTCAATTTACTTACTTTATCTAATTCTTTATAAATACTTAATATATTTTTACCTTCATTATAACAAGGAATAACTACACTAATTTTCTTCATACTTTAAAGTTTTATTAAAAAATAATTTCAATATACCTTTATTAAAGATAATCCACTTATTGACTAATAAAGAAATGATAAAGTAAACTAGATAAACCATAATTCTTTTTAAATTAATTAAACATATAAAATAAATAATCATATTAAATAGATTATATA
>CAMOKF010000058.1 GCA_946617625.1 uncultured Bacillota bacterium | reverse complement strand
CACTAGATTCTAATGACTCTTGATATACCTTATATTTATTATTATTTAATTGACCCTGTAAGGTACTAACTACAGGTAAAGCAATAGTTGTCGTAATACCCAAAACTACAATAGTTACAATTACTTCAACTAAAGTAAAACCTCTATTTTTTTTCTTCATACAATTCACCTATCCTAAGATAAATTTATTATAGCAAAAAAATAAGGAATTTACCTTATTTTTTTTAATTTTATTTAATTATAAATGGATCATTTGATGTACCACTTCCAGAAGAATAATAAACTGCCTTTTTTAAATAAAATACAGGTCTAACTCTTCTAGCAATACTAGTTCCCTCAGGCCATAGAGCCCCAGCTTTATCATTAACAATAGTAAAGTTTCTTATGATCAAAGTAGCATGACTTCCAATAACACTTGTAGAAGAATAATCCATAGTATATTCAAAGTGCTTTTTATCACCATCGCCACCACCTAAATAAATCCAAGAACTAGTACAAGCAGATGCACCCGCATCATCTGTACAAACTTGATTAGCATTACCAGTAGCAAAAAGATAGTCACTTGCATACATAATTGCTTTTTTAGAGGTACTAGTCCATCCCCAAGAAGCTTCAATATTAAACATTGTTTGAGCATTATTTGTATGTCTCATATTAGTACCATGTCTCCAATTAATATTAGCAATCATATTTTCATAAGTACCACCATAATTTATATTATTAACATAGCTTCTAACATTACATGAATTCCAGAAAACATCTCTTGAATAATCACCCCAAGGAACATAATCACTAATACTAGCCTTTATTACTTTTACCATATCAGAAGAAGTTCCCATAGCATTATCACCAGTTTGAACTACTCCAATTACACGATACATATAAGCATTTTTATTATTAACACATGCAGATTTATTATTCGTTCCAATACAAACATAATTATCCGCAGCACCACCAGTATATCTATACATTCTTCCTAACACATTAGTATTAAATCCTCTAGTCTTTTTAGTTCTTAAATATTCACCGAAAGTCATAGCTAAAGTAGATGCATTCTTTGTAGCAACATCACTCTTATTACCTGCACCATCAACAACATAAACAGAAATTGTATGAGAACTACTAGATCCTAATCCAGTAAAAGAATGTGTATTAGTATTCTTAGAAACATAATTATTATTATCGATTTTATAATAATATGTCTTTATAGAAGACAAATTATCACTTGCACTTGCAGTAACATTTATAGCAGATGAAGTTGAGCTAGTACTAAATGATACTACAGGTTTAGTCTTATCTATCTTTAAATGTTGTGCATTAGAAGCCGGACTATTTAATCCTCCTACTGTAACTGCTCTAAAGAAAACATATTTATTTCCTTCATATGAGAAGTTTTGACTAGATCTTATCCAATTAGACCAATTTGAATCAGGATCACTAGCTGGATTTAAATATCTTCCTTCATTCCTTCCAAATCGCGTATAATGGTCATTTAAAGAGAAGACACTACCTCCAAATGTATTTTTTAAATCCTCATATCTTGAATGATAGAATGCTACATCTAATCCACTATTTGATACACCATCTGTATTATTATATAAATCTGTCCATGAACAAGAACTTGAACTATTCGAATTAGAAATACAATATTGATATTTTGCAATACCAACTAATGATGATGATTCAGTTGTTACCCAAATAATTCTATTTGTATTATACCATCCACTTGCTCCACCAGCTATAACTGGAGCTGTAGGACGATCAATCTTTATTTCTTTAGATATATCTGATTTATTTCCTGCTTCATCTTTAGCATAAAACTTATAAGTTCCTGCAGGTACTGTTACTTTTATACTACAATTTTTCTTATCAGAACAACCATCTACATTTTTCCAATCAGAGTTTGAAGGAGCTTCACTAGTAACAAAAGCATATTTTGTAACTCCCATATTATCTGTTAATTTCAAAGTAACATTATTAGTACTCTTATTCATATCATAATCAACACTAATTGTTGGTTTATCAAAATCAAAAACAAATAATTTATCATTTTCTTCATAATTAGAAGTATAAAAGTTATTAGCTTGAGCATCACATACATGCTCAGGAACAATCTTTAATGTATAAACACCAGATTGTTCAGGAAGCTTTATATTTTTTGTATTTAAATGAGTAGAATTAATAATTGTACTCTCAGCATTTTTAAATTCATATAGTTTTGAAGCTGTATTCTCTACTCCTTCAGATTTACTAATCCATTGATAATTAAATGAAATATTACTACAAAATCCATACGAACTATTAACACGTATTTTTTCATTTAATTTACTAACTGGAGTCGGCTGTTCTTCAGGATTAGGTACAATACTAATAGTATTTTCATCATCACTATCAGGACAAGAATTAGTAACATCTGACTTTTCAAATACAATATTTCCATTCTCATCAGTACATTTTAAAGAAGACTGATAAGTATAAGTATCATTAGTTTTAATAACAGTAACAAAAGTATCGTTATTATCACAAGTTATATTTTTATCAAGCTCAATATCACTTAACAACTTTTTATCTGCTAAATCATTATATGTTAGTTTTACACATCCTTGAAGCTTTCTTCCAAACATATCATAATCATAACTATCAGTATATAATTTAGCACTAGATTCTAATGACTCTTGATATACCTTATATTTATTATTATTTAATTGACCTTGTAAGGTACTAACTACAGGTAAAGCGACCATAGTAGTAATACCTAGTATCACAATAGTTACAATTACCTCGACTAAAGTAAATCCCTTATTATTCATGTAACTCACCTATCCTACGATAAATTAATTATAACAAAAAAACAAGGTAAAAACCTTATTTTTTAAAAAATTATTTATCAAATTCATAAATAGAAAAATTCATGCATTTATCAACAACTTTATAATGTTTAATTATATATAAATAAACATCTCTGTCTAATTGAGTATAATAATTATTAGTTATATCATTTATACTGTCTCTAACAAAAATTTTTCTATCTTTATTTTTCTTTAATTCTTTAATAAACTTTTTACTACTATTAAATCCTAAATTACCATGATTAACTAAATCTAAGTACGTTACTTTTTGATTATTAATAATTCTATATAAATAAGCAGTTTCATCAAAGATAATATAATCATCTTTAATGCATTCATTTACAGAACTTATATATTTTATTCCATTACTTGGATAATATTTAGTATTAAGATTATTAAAATTATTTGGATAAACTCCAATATAAGAATTATATCTTTTATAAATAGATATAACAGTAATACCTATAAATAAACATATAAATATAAGTTT
>CAMOKF010000057.1 GCA_946617625.1 uncultured Bacillota bacterium | reverse complement strand
AAAGTATTAATTTCATCAACTGCATCTCTAATCCAATTAACAGCATCTACTTTACTCATATTAATAAATGTTTCTTTAAAATGTCTTCCTAAATATCCAATAGCAATACTACTAGCTACTTCACCAGCAGAATGTCCACCCATTCCATCAGCTATAGCTAGTAAATAATTACCTTCACTGTTTTTTACTATGATTACACTATCTTCATTATGATCTCGAACCATGCCAGCATCAGTTAAATAAAACGATTTCATAGTTCCTCCTTCTTACTTCTTAGTTGTCCACAAGCAGCACTTATTTTGCCACCAAATTCTCTACGTATCGTAACTATAATATTGTTCTTCTTAAGTATATCATAAAATTTCATAATTTTAACAGTATTTGTTCTTTTAAATTCAATATTATTAGTCTCATTATAAGGTATTAAATTAATATAACAATTCATACCCTTAACAAGTTTAACTAATTCTAAGGCATTTTCTTCACTATCATTTACTCCATCTAATAATATATATTCAAAAGTTAATCTTCTATTAGTTAACTTATAATACTCCTTTAATGCAGGCATCAACTTCTCTAGTGGATAAGCTTTATTAATAGGCATAATCTTATTTCTAATTTCATTATTAGGAGCATGTAAACTAATAGCTAAATTTACTTGTAAAGGAAATCTAGCAAATTCTTTTATCTTAGGAACTACTCCACAAGTTGACACAGTTAAATGTCTAGCTCCAATAGCAAGTCCAAATGGATTATTAATAATTGTAAAGAATCTCATAACATTATCATAATTATCAAAAGGTTCACCTATTCCCATAACTACAACATGACTAATTCTTTTTCCAATCTCTTTTTCAATCATTAATATTTGTAGAACCATTTCATAAGTTTCAAGATTTCTTACTTTTTTTCTTCTCCCAGACTCACAAAATTTACATCCCATATTACAACCTACTTGACTAGATACACATACACTATTACCAAAATCATGATTCATTAAAACAGCTTCTATATGTTCACCATCTTCTAGTTCAAATAAATATTTCTTAACATCAACATCTTCCTGAACATCAACAATTTTTAATTTATCAAAACTAAAATCTTCTGCTATTTTTTTACTCATATCTTTACTAATATTAGTAACAGAAGTAATATTATCTATTCTTTTTACATACAACCATTCAAATAGTTGTTTAGCATGAAACTTTTTTGATCCATTATTAATAAAGTATTCTTCCATCTCAGTTAAACTAAGATTATATATATTTTTCATGCTTATCACCTCATCCCTATAATAACATAAAAAGAAAATTATTAATTATTAGAATTAACAATTTCCTTTATTTCACCAATTTCACTATATTTAATATTAATTCTCATTTTAGAATTACATTTAGAAGTAGCTACACAATAACTATCTAAATTTAAACTTATATCAGTGACTTTTTCATCATCTAAAGTGACCATAATTTCATTAGGTACTTCAGAAACATCTAAATCTTTTTTATCAACTAATAAACTAATATTAGAACTACTAATTAAATATCTATAAACTTCTTTTCCACTTTGATAATTAGTTATAGAATCATAACTAGCTTCTTTTATTAAGCTATCAATATTACTAGTAATAGTTAATAACTCATTAGGAGACTCAACTACTAAATCATTTTCATAATAAGAAACCATGTCCTTATAATAATTTTTAGTACTATCTAAAATAGTATAAGAAAAAGCTTCTCTATAACCACTCTTTTTACCATCAACAAAAGCAATAACTTCATCTATATTAAATACATATTTATATGCATAATTATCACCATTATATTTTTCTACTAAAATAGTATTTAAATCCACTTCTTCATTTGTATTATTAGATACATTTTGAGGACTTAGTCTAAAGCCAATAGATAATACTATAAAAAATACTAAGTAAAATGCAAAAAACAATATAGCTCTTCCTCTAGGAGTTTTTCTTAACTCTTTAAATAATTTAATAATTTCCCCTATTTTATTCTTCATTACTTAAATACCTTTCCTATAAGATCATCTTTTTTTACTCCATTAAGATAATCTTTTACTAACATTCTCTTCTTACCTGATATTTTAATACTTGTAATTACTATTTCTCCATCTCTAGTACAAACACCTAATCCATCATTATATATAGAACATATTTCTCCAGGTGTAGCAGCATATTTTTTATTACCTATATAACTATCATATATTTTTACTTCTAAATCATCTAAAACTGCATAAGCAGATGGAAAAGGACTTAGACCTCTAATATGATTAAATACTTCTCTACTAGTTCTATTAAAATCTATATGCTCTTCTTCTCTAGTTATATTATATCCAAAAGTAACTTCATCTTCATTTTGTTTAATTCTATTATTTGTACCATTTATAATAGATGGAAGAGTTTTAAGTAATAATTCTTTACCCATTATACTTAATCTATCATGTAAGCTTTCTAAATTATCGGTATCTTCAATCTTAGTTTCACTAGTACTTATAATATCACCATTATCCATCTTAACATCCATATACATAATAGTAATACCAGTTTTATCATAGCCATCTAAAATAGCATGATGTATAGGAGCTCCTCCTCTTAATTTAGGTAATAAAGAACCATGTACATTAATACATCCTAATCTAGGATAATCTAATATTACTTTAGGTATTATTTGTCCATATGCACATGTAATTATAATATCTGGATTCGTAGCTAAAATATCTTCATAATCTTTTCTAATCTTCTCAGGTTGAAATACTTTAATACCATGTTCTAAAGCAACTTTTTTTATTGGAGGCTGAACTAATTCTTGCTTTCTACCTACTTTTTTATCAGGTTGAGTAACTACTCCAACAACATCATAAGATTCTATTAACCCCTCAAGAATAGGTACTGCAAACTCTGGAGTACCCATAAAAACTATCTTCATATTATCACTCCTAAATATTAATTAAAACAGTAACTACAACCCCTAAAATAATAAGTATAGTACCAATAATAATAAATATTGATACTTTACCATACTCATTATTAAAATCAAATATATCTTCTTTCTTTTCTTTTACTTCTTCTTTCTTTTCTACTACCTCTTGTTTTAAGAACTTAAAATAGTTAGGTAATTTAATACAAAAATCTACATCTGTTAAACTATTAACATTTATAGAATCATCATATGTAGTAAATAAATTATATAAAGATTCTTCCAAACTATAATTATCATTTATAACTAAATCATTAATAATACCTAATTTAGTTCTCTTAATTAAAACCAAATATATATCATTATCTTTATCATTATATAATTCCCATATTTTAGAAAATATCTTATTTATCTTTTTT
>CAMOKF010000056.1 GCA_946617625.1 uncultured Bacillota bacterium | reverse complement strand
TCTATTAATAATGTTGATTATAAATATATTAATAACAAAAGAAAAAGAGCTGCGAGTAATCCACATTAAACTAGTAAGATTATTTAAATCGTCTTTTTGTTTGAAATTGAATATAATCTATTCTATAATTATTATAGGTGAGAGTAATGAATAAGGGTAGTAGAAAAATTTTTAGTATATTATTTATATTTTTATTATTATTAATTAGTTTAGGTTTTGCTTACTTATCTTCAAGTCTAAATATAATTGGTAATGCAACTGTTCGTAGAAATACTTGGAATGTATATTGGGATAATGTTCAGGTTATTAATGGAAGTGTTAGTGGTACTAATGTAACAACTCCTGCGACAATAAATACTAATAAAACACAAGTTTCTTTTTCTATTGTTTTGTCTACTCCTGGAGATTTTTATGAGTTTACTGTTGATGCAGTAAATGGTGGTACAATTGATGCTATGATAGATAGTATCGAATCTTTACTTAATGATAGTGAAATTACAAGTTTACCTAGTTATTTAAATTATACTGTTTCTTATTATGCTGGTGATGATATTGAAGAAAGACATTTATTAGCTGCTAATACTACTGAAACTTATAGAGTTAGAGTAGAATATAATAAAGATATTAGTGCTAATGATTTACCGACTACAGATCAAAACTTATCATTTTCGTTTTCTGTAAATTATGTTCAATCTACTTCATCTGCAGAAGCACCAGAACATTTGGCATATTTCTGTGCTAATGTAAGTGGATGGTATAATCTTAATTATTCTAAAGAAATTGATAGATTTTTTAGTGGCATAGAATATTATCCATATGAGTATGGAATGTCATGGTTTGATTACTATAATAGTGATTATTTTGATGATTCAGCTTTTATAGATAATTCTACTTCAACGCCATCTTTAAATTTACCTTGGGATTTTTTGTATTATGATAGAAGATTTGCATATGTTTCTAATGATAATTCTGAATATGTAGAATTATATAATGACTATGTATCTACTGATAAGATAATGCCTAAAACAGTGGGATGTTATGGAACACATTTATTTTATGGTGAATAATAATGAGTTCAATTGTTAATATTTTATGGAGTGGTGGATGGGATTCTACTTATATGTTGATTCAACAACTACAAAAAGGTAAAATAGTACAACCTGTTTATATAGTTTTTAATAAAAGATTAATTAATGATTTAGAACTTAAAGCTATGGATACTATTAGAAATAACTTATTAAAGATTAATAAATTTAAGGATAAAATATTACCTATAAAGTTTATAAATGAAAGAGATATTCCTGATAATCAAGAAATAACTAATTCTAGAAATTATCTTTATGAGAAGTATGGATTAGGGATTCAATATTCAACTATTGCTAAATATGCATTAATGGATAAAGGTATAATGTTAGGTTTAGAGAAGACTCCTACAAAAGGAGCAGGTATTACTCAAGCTATACGAAATGATGCTAAATTAGTTTTAGATGAAGATGGTGTATTGGTTATTGATACAAATAATAGTGATAAATATATAAATGATTTGTTTGGAAATATAAAGTTTCCAATTCTAGATATTACAGAAGTAGAAATGAAAGAAAAACTTTTAGAATGGAATCTTTTATATATTATGGATGATGTATGGTTTTGTTATACTCCTATAGATGGTAAACCTTGTGGAGTTTGTCATCCATGTGAACAAAAAATATCTTGTGGAATGGGATATCTAATGAGCGATGAGGCTTTAAATAGATATCAAATAAAAAAAATGATAAATGATAAAAACATAAACATATAGAAATATATGTTTTTTTCTTGACTTTTATACTCTTTTAATAGTATAACTATGAATAAATTACAATTGAAGGAGGATTATGCTATGGCAAAAGTTTTGGATGATATTTCAAGAACATTTAATGAATATTTGTTACTACCTAATTTGACAGATGAAAGATGTATACCTGAAAATGTGAGTTTGAGAACTCCACTTGTGAAATTTAGAAAAGGAGAAAGTCCTAAGTACGAAGCAAACGTTCCGATGGTCTCTGCAATAATGCAAGCTGTTTCTGGGGAAGAAATGGGGATTGCACTTGCAAGAGAAGGGGGCGTTTGTTTTATTTATGGATCACAAAGTATAGAATCTCAAGCAGAGATGGTTAGACGAGTTAAACAAAAGAAAGCTGGTTTTATAAGAAGTGATTCTAATGTTAAAAGTGGAACTCCACTTAGAGAAGTTGTTGAACTAGTTAAAAGAACTGGGCATTCAACTGTTATGATCACTAAGGATGGAACTGCTACTGGTAAGTTTTTAGGACTTGTTACTGATAAGGATTACAGAATATCTAGAGTTGATTTAGATGATCCAGTAGATAAGTATATGGTACCTAAAAAGAAAATTATTTGTGGAAAGAGTGGTATTACTCTAACAGAAGCAAATGATATGATTTGGGAACATAAGATTAGTTGTTTACCTATTTTAGATGATAATGGAAATTTGGAATACTTAGTTTTTAGAAAGGATTATGAAAATGATAAGAACAATCCATTATCTTTATTAGATGATAATAAAAGATATATAGTTGGAGCTGGTATTAATACTAGAGATTATAAAGAGAGAATACCTGCTTTAGTAGAGGCTGGAGTTGACTTAATATGTATGGATTCTTCAGATGGATTTTCTATTTGGCAAAAGAATACTATAGATTGGGTTAGAGAAAACTATGGTGACAGTGTAAAGATAGGTGCTGGAAATGTAGTAGATAAAGAAGGATTTAATTATTTAGCTGATGCTGGTGCTGACTTTATTAAAGTTGGTGTTGGTGGAGGAAGTATCTGTATTACTCGTGAAACTAAAGGTATTGGAAGAGGTCAAGCTAGTGCTTTAATGGATGTTGTTAAAGCAAGAGATGAATACTTTAAAAAGAATGGAGTTTATATTCCTATATGTTCTGATGGAGGTATTGTACATGACTATCATATTATATTAGCTTTAGCTATGGGAGCTGACTTTGTTATGATGGGAAGATATTTTGCTAGATTTGATGAAAGCCCTTCACGTAAAGTAAAAAGAAATGGTTCTTTCTTAAAAGAGTATTGGGGTGAAGGAAGTAATAGAGCTAGAAATTGGCAAAGATATGATTTAGGTGGAGATAAAGATAAATTAAGTTTTGAAGAAGGAGTAGATTCTTTTATCCCATATGCTGGTCCACTAAAAGATAATCTAGCTATTACTGTTAATAAAATTAAATCTACAATGTGTAATTGTGGATCTATTACAATAAAAGAATTTCATGAGAAAGCAAGACTTACTTTAGTATCTAATATAAGTATTAAAGAAGGTAGTGCTCATGATGTTAT
>CAMOKF010000055.1 GCA_946617625.1 uncultured Bacillota bacterium | reverse complement strand
TAAAAAGGTAATGTTAATTACCTTTTTTTATTTTTTCTAATCTTTCATATATTTCTTTTATTTGTTTTTCATATCCTATATCTTTTGGAGTGTAATATTTTTTGTTTTTTATTTTATTTGGAAGGTATTGTTGTACTACGTATGCTCCTTTATAGTCATGTGGATATTTGTAATCAGGTGAATCTGTTTTTATGTGTTTTGGTATTGTTCCTACGTTACCTTTTTCTATATCTTCTAGGGCTAAATCAAATGCTACATGAGCTGTATTTGATTTAGGAGATAGGGCCATTTCTGCTACTATTGTTCCTATTGGTATTCTTGCTTCTGGTAGTCCAACTCTTTCTGCTGCATTTATTGCTGCATCTAATCTTGGACCTATAGCTGGATTAGCTAGTCCTATATCTTCATAGGCTATTACTGATAATCTTCTAAATAATGATTCTAAATCTTCTTCTGCTACTAATCTTGCTGCATAGTGTAGAGCAGCATCTACATCACTACCTCTAATTGACTTTTGTAATCCGCTTAATACATCATAGTGTCCATCTCCATCTTTATCTGAGAAGAATACTGGTTTAGAATTAATCTTTCTTACTTTTTCTTCTGTTATAGTTTTATCATCAGTAGAGTAGTAACATATTTCTAATAGGTTATAAGCAAATCTTAGGTCATTTCCAGAGAGTTTTGCTATTAACTCGATTACTTTATTATCTATCTTAATTCCTTCTAAATCTGGGTGTTTAATAGCTTTTTTTAAACCTTTAATAATATCATCTGTATCTAACTCTTTAAGTTCAAATAATTGACATCTACTTCTTATAGCTGGATTAATAGCATGATATGGATTAGAAGTAGTCATTCCAATAAGTGTTATTAAACCACTTTCTAATTGAGGTAATAATATATCTTGTTTATCTTTATTTAGTCTATGAATTTCATCCATTACTAAAACCATTTCTCCATACATTTTAGCTTCTTCTATTACTATATCTAAATCATGTTTAGTATTTATAGTAGCATTTAAGAATCTATGTCTTACTCCTAGATCATTAATAATAGCATTAGCAATAGATGTTTTACCTATTCCTGGCTTACCATATAAAATCATAGAGAATAGTTTTTTATTTTTAACTAAATTAGTTAATATTTTATCTTTACCTACTAAATGTGATTGTCCTATTACATCTTTTAGGGTAGTAGGAGCTAGTTTTAAAGCTAATGGTTTATTCATAATAATCACCTGGAAATATTATAACATAAGAGTTGTTTTTTGACATTGAATAATTGGTCTGTTATAATAAGCACTGTTAGGGGGATAAATAATGGAAAACTATAATAAATATCTTAATGATATGGTAGAAGATATGGTTAATGATATGAGTAAAGAAAAATTTAATACACCTTATATGTCTTTTCCTAGTGAAGCTTTAAGATATATAGAAGGTATATTAAATGAAAAACCTTTAATGTATTATCCTGAATCTTCTGATGAAGTAGAACTAAACAATAGATTAGAAGAAGGAGACTTTAAAGGAGTAAATTTATTAGAATTATTTTCTAATGATGATTATCAATCTATAGATTCTATGTTAGTTGGTTGTTCTAAAACTAAAGATGTAATTACTTTTAATTTGATTTTAGCTATCGCTAATTATGAATTAGATAAATGTAATGGTTATATATTAGATACTGATAAATCAGTTGATTATTTTACTAAGTGTCTTTCTAATATACGTACTAGTGAAGATAAACCTTTTAATATAGAAAAATCTACTAAATTAGATTATCTATATTTTAAGAATAAAGGTTTATGTATGAAATATTTAATTAAGAGAGGTATTATTACTGCTAGTAATGATTTAGTTACTTTCTATGAACCTATAAAGGATTATTATAAACATCCTAATGCTGATATTAGAGCTACTTATTGTGGTACAATTAGTCCTTTTAATTCTAATAATGATCGTAATCCTAAAGTTAAAAAGATATATAATTTTATGGATAAGTATACTGATTATATTATTGATCCAGATAATAGAGTTAAATGCGATTTTATTAGTGAAAAAATAGGTAATGGTGATTTATTAATTAATCCTATATCTGGAAGTATCTATGATACTAATAATAATTTAATTAATAATTATTATAAATTAGATAGTGAAATCTTAAATTATGTTTATGATAATAAAGCTAGAGCATATTATATAAATAAATTAATAGATGATGGTAAAATAACTAAAAAAGATAATTTTGATATTGAATTAAATAAATATAAAAAAGAACATACTGATTATCAAGGCATTTGTAATAATAAAGTATATTTTAAAAAATAGTATTAATAAATGTTAGATTATAGTCTAACATTTTTTTTGTGTATTTTAAAAATATATGGTAATATACATAAAAGGAGATGTATGATTAATTGAGAAAAATTGTTAAAGATTTAGATGATCTTGAAGTCTATCTTGATAAAGCAATTAAATATCTTTCTACTCATGAGGATACAATTGAGAGAAAGTTAAAGGAAGGTAACTTTAAATTAAGTTTATCTGATGTTAAGAAGTCTCTTAATACTATTATTAGTGTTTCTAGTGATTGGAAAGATGTTTATTCTAAGAATAGTAATGTTTTAGATATTGGTTTAAGAAATTATAAGAAAGTTGATAAAGAATCATCTTATTTACTTGCAAATATACGTTCATTCAATGAATTATATATTGAACATATAGATTTATGTATTGATAATATAGGTAATCGTCTAATTAATGAAATTAATACTGGAGGAAGACCTACTAAAAAATAATATTTTATTATTTGTACCAGATATTATTATCTGGTTTTTTTATGTTATAATATAAGTGTTAGGTGATAATTATGAAGATAGAAGATGCTATATTAGAATTTAGTAATTATTGTTTTTTTGAAAAAGGTTTATCAGATAAAACTATTGAATCTTATAAGAATGATTTAGGAGTGTATAAAGAGTTTTTAAATAGTAATTCTATTATTAATGTAGAAAAGATTAATCCTGATAACATTAAAGAATTTTTAAAGAGTAGAAGTGATATAGAGGAAACATCTACTATTGCTCATAATTTAACTGTTATTAAGAATTTTCATTCTTATTTATTTAGACAGAAAATAGTTAAGAGTGATGTATCTGAATTTATTGAAAGACCTAAATTAAGAAAAAGTTTACCTAAAGTATTAAGTATAGAAGATGTAGATAAACTACTTAATATCGAGCTTAATACTCCGTTTGACTACCGTAATAAGGCTATGCTAGAATTGTTATATGGAACTGGTCTAAGAGTTAGTGAGTTAGTTAATATTAATTTAAATGATATAGATTATTCTAATTGTTTACTTAGAGTTATGGGTAAAGGTAGTAAAGAGAGAGAAGTTCCTTTAGGAGAATATTCTCTACATTATTTAAAATTATATTTAAATGTTAGGGATAAGTTATTAAAGAATGGAGTTTCTTGTGATAAATTATTTCTAAATAATCATGGTAAAGGAATGACTAGACAAGGTTTTTTTAAGAATTTAAAAGCTTTATTAAAAGAAAAAGGTTTAAATACTAATGTTTCTCCTCATACTTTAAGACATAGTTTTGCTACTCATTTGATTAATCATGGAGCAGATTTAAGAAGTATTCAAGAGATGTTAGGACATTCAGATATCTCTACTACTAAAATATATACTAAAGTTAGTGATGATAAAGTTAGAGTAGATTATGATACTTATCATCCTAGAAGTCATAAAGGGGACTGATTTTATG
>CAMOKF010000054.1 GCA_946617625.1 uncultured Bacillota bacterium | reverse complement strand
TTACATGTGATATAAGAAAACATGTAAAGGAAGTGATCACTCGTGAACTATATCGAGAGTATAAGGAAAAATGGTTATCAAGAGTTCAATTCCGTAAGTGATTTTATAGACTATAATGATGAATTACGAGACTATAAAAAAATAAGAATAGAATATAGTGTTCAAGATGCAAATAAGTTATCTAAAAAAATGAAACTAGATAATGACATATTTGTATTTTTGGGCACTTTTTTATTTTTATTAAAAAGATACGGAAGACAAAACTCGATAGTCCTAGAATTAAGAGTAGATAATAAAATACTACCTATAGGACTAGAAACAAAAGAAACAGAAACATTCAATGATTTAATTACTAAATTAAGTAAAGAATTAATTAAATACAATGAATGTGATGAAGAAAACAAAAATTATAATAAGGTAAAATTTGTATTTGGTAAAAAAGAAAAGAATACAGATGGAATACTATCTTTAAATGTATTTAAAGAGGAAGATGTATATAAAATAGATTTATATTATGCATCTAACTATTATGAAAAAGAAAATATGAAATATTTCATAAGACATTATAAAAATGTCTTAGATAATCTATCTAAAAACATTAATAGTAAATTAGATGATATTGAATTAACAGATAAAGAAGAAATAGAACTAATTAAAACTAAATTTAATAAACCATATAAAGAGATAGATGATAATAAAACAATAATAGACGTTATTGAAGAAAACGTAGAAAAATATAAAAGAAAAAGTGCAGTAATATTTGATAATGAATCAATATCATATAAAGAGTTAAATGAAAAATCAAATATCTTAGCAAATAAATTAATTGAACAAGGTATTGGAGTAAATGACTTTGTAGTTATAGTACCAGATAGAAGTATTGAAATGGTAATAGCTATTCTAGCAATAGAAAAGAGTGGAGCAGCTTATGTACCAATAGATCCAAAATATCCAGATGATAGAATTGAATATATCATAGATACATGTGAACCAAAAATGATATTTACAATGTCTAGAGAAATAAAAATTAGTAAGAATATTCCAATAATAAATATAAGTGAACTAGATGATGAAGGTAATAAAAATAATCCTATAAGAAAACAAAAAAATGATACTATAGCATATAGTATATTTACATCTGGTACTACTGGTAAACCTAAAGGAGTAGTATTAAGACATAAAGGATTATATAATTTAGTATTCAATTATCAAGATATATATGGAATAACTAATAAAGATACATTACTTCAATTCGCATCAATTGCTTTTGACCAATCTGTATGGGATATATTTACTATATTAGGATTAGGTGGAACATTATGTTTAATGCCTAGTGAACTAATTGATGAACCTAGAGAACTAGAAAAATACATGGAAAGAAATAAAGTATCAGTAGCAGCTTTAACACCAGCTTATATTAAATTATTAGATCCAAATAATTTACCAACTCTAAAAGCTATTGAATCAGGTAGTGCAGCAGCAGATTATGAAGATCTAAAAAGATGGATGAACAAAAGAAGAGTATTTAATACTTATGGTCCAACAGAAGCAACAGTAAATACTATGTCATATGAAATAACTGAATTAAATAATAAAGTATTACCTATAGGTAAACCAATCCAAAACGCTAAAATATTTATTAATAACAATAATAAATTATGTGGAGTAGGAGAACCTGGAGAATTATGCATAGCTGGATATGGAGTAGCAAAAGAATATCTAAAACAAAAAGATAAAACAGAAGCAGCTTTTGTAGATTGTCCATTTGAAAAAGGAAAAATGTATCGTAGTGGAGACTTAGTAAAATATAGACATGATGGACAAATAATCTATATAGGAAGAATAGATGATCAAATAAAAATTAGAGGTTTTAGAATAGAACTTGGTGAAATTGAAAACTGTATAAAAGAAATAGACTACATAAAAGATGTATACTTACTAGTAGAAACTAAAGGTGATGGAGAAAAAGAAATAGATGCTTATGTCCTATCTGACAAAATAATCTCATCTAAAGAAATAAAAGACTATTTAGGTACAAAACTTCCTTATTATATGGTTCCATCACATATCTATCAAGTTGATGTAATGCCTCTAACATTAAATGGTAAAATTGATAAACAAAAGCTTAGAAGTATGCCTAAAACTAGAGAAACTGAATGTATAGCCCCAGAAACTGAATTTGAAGAAATAGCTCTAAATATTTATAAAGAAATATTAGAAGAAGATAATATTGGAGTAACAGATGATTTCTATGAAATAGGAGGATCATCAATAAAAGCAATTACAATAATATCTAGATTAAGAGAATTAGGTTATACTTATCAAGTATGTGACTTATTAAGAAGTAAAACAATAAGAGAATTAGGAAAAGTAAAAGAATCATCTTGTAGTGCAGCTAAATATATATCATTAGATGATGATAAATATAAAGATAAAGTTTCTGAAAAAGAAAAAGAGTTAGGATATCAAGCTATAAATATCTCATATTTAACACCTACACAAATGTATATGTTAGAAGCATATAGAGAACATATAGTAGGAGATAATTATTTACAATACTTCTATAAATGTCCAGAAAATATTAATGTTAAGAACTTAAAGAAAGCAATTACTTTATTACCTATAAAGAATGAAGCTTTAACAACAGTAATAATAGATGATAAGAAAAAGCCATATCAAATTAGATTTAAGAATAGAGAAATAGAATTTGAAGAAATAGATAATGTTACTGAAGATGAATATAAATTAATATGTAAAGAAGATATAATTAGAGGATTTGATATAGAAAAAGATCCAATGTTAAGATTTAAATTATTTAGATTAACTACAGGAGAAGTAAAACTATTATTTAGTGTATCTCATATTATAGTAGATGGATGGAGTGTAGAATTAGTAATTCAAGACTTATCTAATATCTACGAACAATTAGAAAGTGGAACAACATATAACAAGTTATCAAAAGAATATGATAAATCTAATGAAAAATCTTTATTAGAAGACTCTTTAGCAATAATAAATAGAAGAGAGAATAAAGAAACAGTAGAACATTGGAATTCATATTTTAAAACTATTGGTAAAGCTAAAACAATACCTTATGATAATAACTCAATAGATAGTGGTAACTGGGATACAGTAGATTGGATAGATGAAGAAGAAACTAAAAAGATAAAAGAATTCTGTAAAAAGAAATCTATATCGGAAAATACTTTCTTTGAATTAGCATACGCTTATCTATTAGCAGTAGCAACATCATCTAAATCATCATTCTTCTATAAAGTAATATCAGGAAGAGATTTACCAGTAACTAATATTGATAATATAGTAGGAATGTTAATAAATATTATTCCTCAAAGTATAAAGATATCAAATGATATAGTAAAAGATTTACAAAAATTAAATGATACATTATTACAAAATTCTAAATATGATAAATATGATTTCTATCACAAAAAAGTAAATGAAAAGAATTTAATGAATGAAGGTAAAACAATATTTGTATTCTCTAACTACTATGAATTAGCAAAAAGTATATTTGAATATGAATTTGATAGAGATCAAGATGAAGTAGATTTAAGTTTCTTTGTAGATGCAATGCAAAATAAATATCATTTACTAATAACTTGTCAAAAGAGTTTATATACTAAGAAGAGATTAAATAGTATTTGTAAATTATATAGAAAAATAATTAAAACAATGTATAAAGAAGGATCACTTGATGGTCTACATATTTAATGAAATAGATAAATTAACATATGATGATTATTTAAAATTAAAAGAACTAAATAATGGATTATCTATTAATAAAGATTATATTAAATATGAAGATAGATTAAGACATGAATTATGTATATACTTATTA
>CAMOKF010000053.1 GCA_946617625.1 uncultured Bacillota bacterium | reverse complement strand
ATACATATAAAATAATTTATAAATATGAATAAAAAGAAATGATATCTTAATATATTATGAATACCAATATTACTTGTAGTATAAACATAGTTATATAAACAATTCTTAATTAACATAGATATTAATACATAAATAAATATTACTAAAAAATATTTAATTATATAACCATACTTGTTATACCATGAAGTATGATTATCTTTTTCTATATAATTATTAATTAAATCAATCATATTATTTGTATTGCTTACAAACTTCTTAGGCTTAAATGACTTGCTCTTTATAAGTACTTTATCAAGTTTATTAAAATCATTCAATCCTAAAATATATCCATCTTTAACGAATTCTTCAATTATTTCCTTCTGATGATCATTTGTATGTTCTTTATACTTTTTTAATCTAGGAGCTGCTATAACTTTCTTATTATTTTTAATTGCACTAAGAATAGATCCAACTCCACCATGAGTAATAATTAAATCAGCTTCACTAACTAACTTATCAAATTCATCATTAGGTATTAAATCAAATATTTCCATATTAGGAGATTCATATTTAGTATAACCAGCTTGTACTATAACCTTATCTTTTATATTTCCCTTTTCTATCTCTTTATCAATTGCTTTAAGTAATCTCTCAAAAGACTTATCTTGAGTTCCTAATGTTACTAAAATCATTAATAAATCCATCCCCCATACTCGCTCTTTGGAAATTCTTTCTTCATACTTTTCCATTGAACAATAAATTTATCACTAACAGGATATAATAATTTACCCGTAATAGTTCCCTTTTTTATACTTGCAAAAGTTTCAATATATATAATTCTTGATCCAAATAGTTTACCAATTATACACATAGGACCTGCAGTATGTACTCCAGTAGTAATAATATAATCAGGATGTATTTTTAAATATAAAAAGAAACTTTTAATACAATTATAAATCAATTTAAAAGGATAAGTTACCATATGATCTTTAGTACCATAAACTAAATAATTAACTCTCTTAGGAAAAGTATTTCTAAGATTTAAATTAGATTTAGTTTTTTCAGTAATTATATGATAATCATACTTATTAAACATATCTTTTAATTGTAATAATTCATTTAAATGTCCACCAGTACTAGCTATAAATAATACTTTCATCTAACTAATCACTTCTCTTCTTCCAAAATATCATACCAAAGTTTAATAACTTCATCTCCAGTATATGCTTTTGCTTCTTCATAAGCATTTTTACCTAAAGATAATCTTAAATCTTGATCATCAATTAATTTAAATACTTTCTTTAAATATTTAGAGAAATCTCTATCTTTTATTAAATAACCATTTTCACCATTATCAATTAATTCTCTAGCTCCTTCAGCTGAATCAAAAGCTACACATGGAACTCCATGGGACATAGCTTCAATTAAAACTATTCCAAATGATTCAGTAAAAGAAGTCATCAAATAAATAGAAGAATTATGTAAAATATCATCTATATAATCTTTATTTCTAAAACCATGTAATGTTACATTCTTTTCTAACTTATTATCTCTTATATAATCTTCTAATTTTTTTCTTAAAGGACCATCACCAATTATCTCTAAAGTCCAATCAGGATATACTTCATATATTCTTTTATACAATTTTAATAAATCTAATTGTCCTTTTTCTTCACTAAGTCTTCCTACACAAACTAAACGTTTCTTATTAAGTCTAGAAAGATACTTAGGTAATTTATCTATAATATTAGGAATATATACACATTTACAATTAGTATCCTTAAGTCTATTACCATAATAATCTCTTAATTCTTTACTAACTAATACAAAGTAATCTAATCTAGAAGCATATTTAGTGATCTTATCAGCATATTTTAAATTACCATGATAATGATTATGCTCCCAACCTATTTTAATAGCATCTTTAGGGCCATATTTACCTAGCCAATCATCAAATATATCACGAGAAGATATTATTATATCCGAATCACAATTCTTAATATAATTAACCATTGTATTTCTTCTTACTTTTAATATATCAATACTTTTATTAGCTTCTTTTACAATACTACTAATTCTTTTACTTTTAACAGCTTCAAGAAATTCTTCTTTATTAGGTACTTTATCTTTAATTAAGTATCTAACTTTAACCTTCTTATTAATAATAAAAGCAGGTTTATCATATAGCTTATAAGAACAAGCAATCTCCACATTATACTTTTCAGATAAAAGATTAGCTAAAGCAATAATTGACTTCTCAATACCACCATAGCCTAAATGTAAACTTAAGATAGATATTTTTTTCATATAATTCACCTACATTTATTATAACATATATAAAAATTTCAACAAACAAGTGTCAATAATTTGACAAAAAAAAGAGGTTACCCTCTATCATTAGCTCTATTATCAGCTTGAACATAAACAATATTCAAAGTTAATGTAACATTATTAAAATCTGAAAGTAAATCAGAATTACTATCTTTATATAATACTGATAAATGAAGCTTCTTAGAACTTCCAGCTTTCAATAAATCATAAAGTTTAAGTTCATCACCATTCAAATAATTAACTTTATAATCTATATATTTAGATTGTTCTACTGAAAAACCATATAACTCAATACTTTCTATCATTGCATCAATGGTACCATCATTTCTTATATCAAATTGAAAACCATATTTATCAAGAGGTTTTTCTAGATTGACATCAAAAGATATTTTAGTTTTGCTAGACTCAATTGTAGCAGGCTTAATAGCAGCCACAGTATTATCATTATCTTCCACAATATTATCAAAATATACACTCCATTTCATAGGAGATATACCAGTACCACCATTAATTTTTAAATTAGATGATAAATAACTAAATCCAATAGAAATAAAAAATATAAGTATTAATATAACTAATAAAGTTTTCTTTTTATTCTTATTCATATAAAACACATCCTATATATATAATAGCACATTAACTAATTAAATATCTATTCTTATAATCAAATATTAATAAAATAAATTCAATTAAAAATAAAATTATAAAAGGAATGATTGAAATCAAAATAAATCCTAACCTAGAAAGTAAAAAGTTAAAAATATTAACTCCATTACTTATTTTATTTCCATTCCATCTACCTAAAACTAAATCACCACTAATATTTTCTTGCTCAGTAGAAGTATTCTGCTTTACCATAAAGATATATGAATCCTTACTATCATCAGAATATCCATCTATTATTTTAGCAGTTCTAACTTCTATATTACCATTTTCATCTGAAGTTAAATAAGAAATAATATTATTGATATGATAATTAGAAATATTATCTTTAGTAATTAATAATACATCATCTTTTCTAATATCAGGACTCATGTTATTATCATTGATTTCTACAAAATATAAATTATTAAAATGAACTAAATTATTATCATCTCTAGATAAAGAGCAATAAATAATTAATGATCCTACAATTGTAGTAAAAAAACAAACTATAAAGAAAATCTTCTCAAATATTTTTAAAAGTTTATACATCAATATCACCTTATAAAGAAAAAAAGCTATAAAGCTTTTTAATTATTATTGATTAACAACAGGTCCTGGATTTACCGGTTGTACACCTGCAACTGGTGTTACTGGTACACTAGGAGCTACAGGAGCTACAGCTGGTGTAGGAGCAACTACAGGTTGTACAGCAGGAGCCACTGGAGCTGGTGCTGCAGGAACTACAGGTGTTGGTTCAGGTACAACAGGAACAACTGGAGTTGGTGCTACAGGTTCTGGAGCTACTGGAGCAACAGGTACTTCAGGAACTACTGGAGAAACTGGAGCTTCAACAACTGGAGCATTAACATGAGGAATATTTTGAGTATTCTCTAATGGATCAGCACCACCATATATTTGATGAGTTGGATTATTTTCAATTTCTACATTAGTACCAACAGCTGGATTAGCTCCTCCATAGATTTGAGCAGGCTCAGCAGGTGCTGGTGCAACTGTAGCTGGTGCTACAGGTTCTGGAGTTACTGGAACTACAGGT
>CAMOKF010000052.1 GCA_946617625.1 uncultured Bacillota bacterium | reverse complement strand
CAACAGGAGTTGGTGCTACAGGCTCTGGAGTAACAGGTGCTACTTCAGGAGCAGCAGGTGCTTCTGGAACTACAGGTGTAGGTTCCTCTATAGGTCTAATATCTAAAGGAGGTGCAATAGGAGCAACCTCAACAGGTGCAGGTGTAACAGGAGTAGGCTCCTCAGGAGCAGGAACTACTGGAACAGCTGGTGCTACATCAGTATTAGCAGTAGCTGCCATAACTGCAGCTGGATCAACAACAGTAGTTGGTGCTACAGGTTCTGGAGTAGTAGGTGCTACTTCAGGAACAACTGGAGCTGGTGCAACTGGAGCAACTGGTGCTTCCATTGGTTGAGCTGGAGCCTCAGGAGCAGCTGGTGCAACTGGAGCTACTTCAGGAGTAGCAGGAGCAGCATTTTCAACTGGAGTTTCAGATTCTCCTTCACCTTTCTTAGATTTCTTGTTTGTTACTAATAAAATAATTAAAGCGATAATTAATAAAACGACTCCACCAGTAATAAACATACCTGGTAAGCTTAAAAACCATCCAAAATTAAAATTCATATATAATCAGACTCCCTCTATTCTTATAATCTAAATTAATAATAACAAAAAAATGTTTGGAATGCAAACATTTTATTTTATATACAATAATTTACATTGTAAAAAATGTATATTATTAATCTAATTTGAAATTACTCCATTCTCCAGTACTTTTAGGATATAAAGAAAAAGTCATTTTTTCTTTACTAACAGGATGTGTAAAGGACAAATAATATGAATATAAACATAATTGTTTCATATCATTTACACCATATCTTTGATCTCCTATTAAGTAATGACCTCTACTAGAAAATTGAACCCTTATTTGATGATGTCTACCAGTCTTTAATTCAATATCAACTAAAGACTCATCTAATTTAGAATTATAATCTACTAAATTATAACTAAGAACAGATTCCTTACCATCATTACTTACAATAGTATTTCCATTATCAAGTTTTTCTAATTTATCAACAAATGTACCACTCTTATCTACTTTACCTTTAACAATAGCTAAATATTTTTTTACAATAGTGTGCTCTTGAAATTGCTTATTAAGTCTACTTGCAGCTTTACTACTACGAGCAAATACCATAATACCACCTACAGGTCTATCCAATCTATGAATAAGACCGATATAAACATTACCAGGTTTATTATATTTAACTTTAATATACTGTTTAACCATAGTAAGAAGATCTAAATCTCCAGTAGCATCACCTTGACTTAACACATTAAAAGGTTTTTCTACAACAATAATATGATTATCTTCATATAAAACATTAAGATTATTCATTTTCTTCCCATCTTCCATAAATACCACAAGGTAATACTAAATTATTATTCTTTATAGGAATACCAACTTCTCCACAACTAACTATTCCTGGATATTTTTTATCCACATGAATTGTTAATAAGTTTTCTAAAACTTTAGAAGATAATCCAGTTGTATAAGAATTAATTAAAAAGAATAATGGTTTATCACTTAATAATTCACTACACTTTTGTACTAAATAGTTTAGATTTTTTTCAATATCCCAAACTTCACCATTAGCACCTCTGCCATAACTTGGTGGATCCATAATAATAGCATCATATGTATTTCCTCTTCTAATTTCACGTTCAACAAATTTTAATACATCATCAACTATATATCTAATGTGATCTCCTTGATATCCAGAATCATTAACATTTTCTTTACACCAATCTACCATTCCACGAGAAGAATCAACATGTGTAACATGAGCTCCAGCAGACAAACAAGCAACAGTTGCTCCACCAGTATAAGCAAATAAGTTTAATACTTTAATATTTCTTCCGCTTTTCTTGATCTTATCAATCATAAAATCCCAATTAACAGATTGTTCAGGAAATAATCCTGTATGCTTAAAACCCATTTGCTTAATATTAAAAGTCAAATCTTTATAATTTATTTTCCAAGATGCAGGAGTAGATTTTAAATTTTCCCAATGTCCTCCACCTTTATTACTTCTATAGTATACAGCATTAATTAAATCTCTATATTTCTCAATTAATTTACCATTATCCCATATAATTTGTGGATCAGGTCTAAGTAAATAGATATTACCCCATCTTTCAATCTTTTCTCCACAAGAAGCATCTATTAATTCATAATCTTTCCAATTATTCGCAAGTAACATAAAACTCACCCCTATAATTATAGCATATTATTTTTTCTTCTTAACTAATGCCTTATTAGAATCTTCTAATAAGTTAAAATCTTTATATGATTCTGAAACAAATATATTTTCTAAAGAACTTTTATCAGTATTACTAATCTCATAGAAAGAATAAAGCTTTTTAATATAATCATATTTCTTTTTTAGTTCATTATTATCGTGTTCATACTTATAATGATTTTTCTTATTAAATTCTCTATAGAATTTATAATTATCATAATCATTTAAAAAAGCACTATAAATATCACTTTCTAAAGAAGCATACTTATGTAATAAATCATCATTATCTTTATTTAGCTCACTAAATTTTTGTAACTTATAATCAACACTTTTATTAACCAATTCATTCTTTTCATTATTACATTTTTTATCTAATATAATAAACATATCTAGATCTTCTAAAGCATCTTTATGAACCTTATCTCTACTCTCTTTAATAATCTTTAATCTATCAGAAGAACAATCATTAGAATAAAATAATTCATCATAAGTATTACATAAATGTCTATATTTTCTTCTAGACTTATCACTATTCTTTTCACTTTTTAATAAAGAATTGTAATCTTCAACAAACTTAGTAACATTATCTACCTCATTTTTATTAAAAAGATTACTATTACAATCCTTAAGAAACATAATTAATCACCCCTAAAAAAGTACAGTTATTATATCATTTTTTCATAAAAAAAGAAAGATTTAATTATTTACATTAAATATCTTTCCATATTTAGTTATTAAAGTAGAACCATTATATGTAAGTATTTGATCATACTCTTCAGTTAACTTCTCATCTAATACCATTTCATATTTACAATTAACATCTGCATATTTAGAACATTCTTCACTATTAGTAACTTTCATTCTATAGTAACTATTCTCTGTCTTTACAAAAGTAGATGTAGAAGAACCATTATAATTAAAATCTACTATAGCAGATCCATAATCACTATAATCATATTTTACATAACTATTAATTAGAGAATAATGATTATTTTTATCTTTAGTAACATCATATTCATATATATTACCATTTCTTTTTAATACATAATAAATTCCCTCTTTAGAATTAATTGTACTAGCTTTAACTACATCATTATCCTTTAATAAAATATCATATAAAGAATAATCTTCATCATTGGATGTTGCTTGAGAATAAGCTGGAATATCTTCACTACCACCTACATAATAATATTTACCATCAGTACCTTTAATAATAGATAAATCAAATACAGCAGCTACTAAAGTATTAAATTCAGGCTTTTTACAATTCATATTATTAGAATACACTTTTCCTAAATTAGTCTCATATAAATAACCTGTTTCAGTAAACATATAACCACCTATATAAAAAGCTATAGGTTCTTTAACTATTTCTTCTTTAGAATCAAATATAGATTCACACTTAAAACTATTAGATGCAACTGAAAAACCACTATGTCTAATGTTTCTAGTAGTTGATGCATACTTATAACTACAACCAGTTATAACAATAACCAAAATAAAAAGTACAATATATTTTATATTCTTCATATTATCACCTATTATATATAAAATATATCATACTTAATTTAAATTTTAAAGAAGTTCTTAAGTGTATTATAAATTTCTAATACCTCTAAATTATCATCCTTCATATACTTACTAATAGCAGCATCATAAGTACCAGATCCAGTCTTTTTACCAACTATTTTCTTTAATTCTCTTGTAACAATATCAATACTTTCAATATCAGTAATAAAAGTATTAGATTCAACTTGCATAATACCAAGTTTTCTTTTTCTTCCATTTATTCTAAATCTAAAGTTATCAAAGCTTCTAAAGAATGAACTTCTCTTACTATTATAATAAATCATAATAGAATATATAGCTAATTCTAAATGCATATCATTAACTTTAATATCATTTAAAAATCTTCGTCTTAGTTTAGTAAACATAGTAAGAATAGTACCTTCATCAAGTATTTTCTCAGTATGATAATTAGTATCAAGTAATTTTTCTTCTTGTATAAATTTATACATAAATAGAAAGATTAAACACCATATAATTAATCTAATATCTTCACCAGTTAAAAATACTACTTTAACTTTATTAATATAATTATTATTTAAGAATAATCCAAATATTATTAAAAATACATAATAACTAAGATTAGAAGATCTTTTATTAAAGAAATCTTCATCTAAAATATATGTAGTATAGAT
>CAMOKF010000051.1 GCA_946617625.1 uncultured Bacillota bacterium | reverse complement strand
AATTGTAGCTTTTTGTCATGTATATACATGTTTATAAACAATATAATAAAAGACCAATTAGGGAGTAGAAAGATTTGGTATTTATATATGTATAATATGTTACACTGTTATCAAAAATAAAAAAATGTAAAAAAATTAAAAAAAACTATTTACAAATAATAAAAAATATATTATTATAAATACAGCAGTAAGGTATGAAAATACTTTAGTGCTAGACAATATTACTTAGTCGTAATATTTGTCCATATTACTAAGATTTATCTTAGTAATATGTCTGATAAGAATACAATAAAAGTATTCTTATCGATTTGTTAGTTAGTTTACTAGCTAACAATAATTTAAATGGTACACACTTAGTTAGATATGCTTAAAAAGCTTATCTGCTAAATAGACTACTATTTAAACGATTCGTTGTTTAAAAGCTATAGCAATGTAGATCCTATTTAGTGGCGAGTATATTTATACTAATAATCCAGCCTTTTATTTCTTGAATCTTACAAGTGGATTAGTAGAGTTGTCAGCTCGAGTGTGTGTAGTAAACCTGGCCGGCCTTTAATGGTTTACTACTTTTCAAGATAAAGTTAGCCTTGACAAGCTAACTTTTTTCATGGGAAAGATTTGCTATAAATTGATAATAATACTATAATAACAATGCTAAGTGGGGGTTATTATGGAAAGAATTGAATATAGAGATAAAATAAATGAATTAAGACTTAAAAAGTGTTGTTTTAGTTTATTTATTAATAATAAAGATTTAAATACTCTAAAAAAATTATATAATTATGTAAAAGTATTAGAAAGTAATCAAGATGTTAATTCTTCGTTAAAAGAATTAACCTTAAGACGATATGTTTATGAGGGAGAAGACTTATTTTCTGATAAATACTTAATTCCTAATAATCCCAAATTCTTTTTATATAGAGATATAAATGATGTTGATTTTCATCTAGCTGCTTCCATATTAGATTATATAGTTAATGAAGCAAGAAGAATAATGTTCTATGGAGCAATAATTAGTGATAGCAGTATAGAATTAAGTGAAATATCAACAATGAATAAATGTTTTCAAGCTTCGATGGATGTTAGATTTATATGTGATAAATTAGGAATAAAAAGCAAGATATATAAGATATTGCCTGGTTTTTCAAGAAAAGATAATATATTTAATAGAAACTGTATTCACTACATAGTACTTATTGAACTAATGGGAAAAGAGTTCTTAATAGATACTACTTATTCACAATTCTTTTTGGTTAAGAAAAACATTCTAGATCGATTAGGAATAATTAATATTCGTAGTTTACAACCAGGTTGTTTTATGACAATGGAAAAAGAAAGATTAAAAGTAGCTAAAAAAGTATTAAGAGATGGATGGTTAGAATTAACAGATAGTAATTTAAAAAACTATTTTGATGGTTTTGCTCTATCTTATAGAAATGGACTATATTATGAAAATACTAGAGATTTCTCGTATCAAACAGAATATACTGCTGATGACTATAGAAGATTCATTAGAGGAGAAGATAATCAAGTAAATCATGAAGAAAAAGAATTTCTTGGTTACCAAAAAGTTCCTCTTAAAAATCCTTATCTAGTTTTTACAAAAAGATAAGAAAAAATGTTATAATAACTCATGAGGTAATAAAGATGAAGAAAAAAGCAATAATATTATGGATTTTAGTCTTATTATGGATGTTAGTTATTTTTTCTTTTTCTAATGCTGATGGCTATAATTCAACATCTAAGAGTAAAGAAGTTACTTATAAAATAGTTGATACTATAGAGAAAAAGAAAACAGAACTAGAAAAGAAAGCGAAAGTAGAAAAACTACATCCAAGAGTAAGAAAAATAGCTCATGCTATAGAATATGCTATACTATGTATATTATTAATACTAGCTTTAGAAGCAACTAATATAAGTAATAATAGAGTATATCTTACAGCATTACTAACATGCATTGTATATGCTTTAACAGATGAAGTACATCAATTGTTTATAAGTGGCAGAACTGGAGAGTTAAAAGATATAATTATTGATACAGCTGGAGCTACTATTGGCTTATTAATATATGATTTTATTTATAAGATGAAAGAAGCTTTAAAAAATACTGACTAAATATCAGTTTTTTTATGAAATAATAAAATTAGCACTCTCTATTGACAAGTGCTAATTTTATGTTATAATGTATCTAGTAAAAAGGAGGGATATATATGAATTATGGATATCCACAACAAGTTGAAGAAGAAGACGTACTAGTAAAATATGGTCGTGACATAACAGAATTAGCTAAGAATAATAAGATAGATCCAGTAATAGGCCGTGATGAAGAAATAAGAAGTATTACTAGAATTCTATCTCGTAAGACTAAGAATAACCCTGTATTAATTGGTGAACCAGGTGTAGGTAAAACAGCAATAGTTGAAGGGTTAGCCCTACGTATAGTTAGTGGTGATGTCCCAGAGAGTTTGAAAAAGAAAACTATTTGGGAACTAGACTTAGCGGCTTTAGTAGCAGGAGCTAAATATCGTGGTGAATTTGAAGAAAGATTAAAAGCTGTACTTAATAAGATTAAAGAATCAGATGGTTCTATTATCATGTTTATAGATGAAATACATATGATAGTAGGTGATGGTTCTGAAGGAACTATGAATGTTGGTAATATGTTAAAACCAATGCTAGCTCGTGGCGAGATAAAATGTATTGGTGCTACTACTTTAAATGAATATCGTAAATATATAGAAAAAGATGGAGCGCTTGAAAGACGTTTCCAAAAGATTATTGTTCAAGCTCCAACAGTAGAAGATACAATTGCTATCTTAAGAGGATTAAAAAATGCTTTTGAAGTTCATCATGGAGTAACTATTAAAGATAGAGCATTAATAGCTGCCGCAACATTATCTGATAGATATATAACTGATAGATTTTTGCCTGATAAAGCTATAGATTTAGTTGATGAAGCATGTGCAACAATTAAAGTTGAAATGGACTCAGTACCAGTTCCTTTAGATAAACTTACAAGAAAAATAATGCTACTTGAAATAGAAAGACAATCTCTTAAAAAAGAAAAAGATGATAATTCTAAAAAAAGATTAGAAGAATTAGATAATGAATTATATGAATTAAAATTAAAAGAGACTAAGTTAAAAGAAGACTTTGCTAAAGAAAAAGAAGCTAATGAAAAAATACTAGATAAAAAGAAATCTTTAGAAATAGCTCGTCGTCATTTAAAAGAAGCTGAAAATAGTTATGATTTAGAAACGGCTGCTCGTCTAAGTCATGGAGAAATACCACGCTTAGAACAAGAACTAGAAGATTTACAAAAGAATACTAAAAATACATTATTAAGTGATACTGTTAAAGAAGAAGATATTGCTTCTGTAATATCTAAATGGACTAATGTTCCAATTTCTAAACTAGTTGAAGGTGAAAAAGATAAACTACTTAACTTAGAAGAAAATATGAAAAAAAGAGTAATAGGTCAAGATAAAGTATTAAATAAAGTAACTAATGCTATTATAAGAAGTAGAGCTGGTATAAAAGATCCTAACAGACCTATTGGTTCATTCTTATTTCTAGGACCTACTGGAGTAGGTAAAACAGAAGTAGCTAAAACTCTAGCTTATGAACTATTTGATGATGAAAGACATATGATAAGAATAGATATGTCAGAATATATGGAAAGCTTTAATGTTTCTCGTTTAATTGGTGCTGCGCCAGGATATGTTGGTTATGAAGAAGGTGGACAACTTACTGAAGCTGTACGTCGTAATCCTTATTCTATAGTATTATTTGATGAAATAGAAAAAGCTCATCACGACGTATTTAATATCTTGTTACAAATACTAGATGATGGACGTATTACAGATTCACAAGGCCGTACAGTTGATTTTAAAAATACAATTATTATAATGACTAGTAATATCGGTAGTGAATATATATTAGAAAATCTACCTAATAAAGAAGATCTAATTAATAAAGAACTACATTCTACATTTAAACCAGAATTCTTAAATAGAATAGATGAAATAATTTACTTTAATTCACTTAATAAAGATGTAGTATACCAAATACTAGATAAGATTATCAAAGAAATAGAATATCGTCTAAAAGATCGTAATATTACTATTGAATTAACTAAAGAAGCTAAAGACTATATTATAAATAATTCTTATGATGAAGCTTTTGGTGCTCGTCCTATTAAGAGATTTGTTTCAGATAATCTTGAAACATTACTAGCTATGGAATTAATAAATGATAAAATTAAAGATGGATCTCATCTATTAGTTGATGTTAACAACGACAAATTAGTTGTTAAAGAAAAATAATCTTAAATGTTAATACTTAATCTTAAGTATTAACATTTTTTTAATGCTAGAGTTATTACTTGTATGCTATTATATCTATATGGAAAGAAAAGTGTAGAAGGGGTAATAAAATGTATGTAGAAATTTTAACTAAAAAAATGAATGAATATGCCTCAGATGAATCTACAATAAAAATGTAATAAAAGGAATGATTTATATGACTTATTTAACTATTATTATAAATACAATTCTAGTATTTTTTATATCTAATACTTATCTATTTAATAAAGGATACAGAGTTAATATACCTATTATACTAATGATATTTCTAATATTATTATTTGTTTTAATAAATATATTACCATCA
>CAMOKF010000050.1 GCA_946617625.1 uncultured Bacillota bacterium | reverse complement strand
GTGCTCCGCATTGCGCCCTATGTCCTGATCCTGGTTGGCGGCATCGCGCTGCTCCTGATCAGCCGTCGTCGGAAGGCTGCCAGCGAAGAAGAGTAATAAGAAGAATAAAAGATTATCTAAAAAAAGATAATCTTTTATGTTATACTGATAATAGGTGTATAGTATGAAAAAGGTAATAAAGAAAAGATATATATTTATATTATTAATTCTTATTAGTATAGGTTTTGCTTATCTTACTAGTAATTTATCTTTATCTGGAATTTCTAGTATATTTAGAAATACATGGGATGTTCATTTTGAGAATGTACAAGTTAGTGAAGGTAGTGTAGAAGCAGAAACTCCAGTAATAGATAGTAATAGAACACAAGTTACTTTTAGTGTAGAATTAGAGATGCCAGGTGACTTTTATGAGTTTACTGTAGATGCTGTAAATGGTGGTACTATAGATGCAATGTTAGATACATACACAATGACTGAATTAACAGAAGATGAATTAAAATATTTAGAATATACAGTAACATACCTGGATGGTGAAAAACTAGCTCAGTATCAAGAATTAAATGCTGGAGATATTCTTACATATAAAATAAAATTACAATATAAAAAAGATATAGAGATAGTAGATTTACCAGATGAAAATCATTCACTAACACTATCATTAACTACAAATTATAATCAAGCAGATGAAAATAGAATAGAAAGATCTGCAGAAATTCATTCACTTTATAATGTACTAAAGAATGAAGCAGAGAGTGGAGGGCTTGCTAGAAAATATACAGGGGAACATCAAGACTCTATGGATGCATCTAAATCAACTAAAGATATATATCATTGGTATGCAGATAATGATACAGATGGAACCGCTGTAACTAATAAGAACAATGTAGTATTTGCAAATCACTGTTGGCAAATGATTAGAACCACGGATACCGGAGGAACGAGGTTGATATATAACGGAGAAGTAAATAATAATCAGTGTCTAGATACAAGAAGTAATCACCCAGGCTATAGAGCAAGAAATTATGGAGAATTTAGAGAAAAATATTATTATGGTTCATCATATGAATATATTAAAAATGAACAAATGTTTAAAATTAGTGGAAATACTGAATTAGCAAAATGGAATGAAACAACAGGCCCAGCATTAGTAGGAAAATATACATGTAAATCCAATGATATAAACAATAAATGTTCAACACTATATTATATTGAAAGTTACAACTCAGCCCAATGGGCAAATTACATACCAATTAATGCAAATATGTCATACGACAGTATAGGAATAACGTATTTTAGTAAAAATAATCCAATATCATTATACGATAATACTCTAGCATATGTAGGATACATGTATAATAAAGTATATAAAACACATTCATATAGATTCATTCAGGAAAAAACGGTAGTCCAAAAAAAAGAAATAAATTATGATTATTGGTTTGCAAATGATAAAAGTTATACTGGATCATTTTATTCATTGTCAAATCCATATAGAATTAATAATGAAGATGACCTTAATACACTAATTGGAAAATACACTTTTTTTAATAATAACGACAGTATTAAATCAAACACTGTATATTACATAATTGATGTTATAGATACAAATATTTATTATATAGAAATGAAAAATAATCAACCATTAGAATCATACAATTACTCATTAGTATATGGTGAAAGCTACACAAAAGAAGAAAATAATAATATAAAAATTAACGACTCAAATACAATTAATTTAATAGATTGGGTAAAAAAACATGAACTAATAAATCAAAAATATGTATGCACAAAAACAATTGAAAATAGTTGTGAAAAGTTAATGTATATAAATAGTACAACAGATCAAAAAATCAATTATTCGCCAGTAAATACTTATTTTAATGACGTAAATTATATCAATGGAAATTATATAAATAATAGTAATAAAACAATCAGTTCATATAAGCCAAATAGCACAGATATCAAAAATAAGCACTATACATGTTTAAGTAGAGAAGAAAAATGTAGTGAGGTAGCATATATAATATACTTAAAAGATAATATTATACATTATATTTCATTAAACAATGGTAAAAAAATATCTGATGCAATAAACGAAATGTTATATGATAATAATGTAAATAAAGAAGACTCACTAATAAAAGTTACAATAGACATGTGGTATGAAAAAGAATTAAGTAATTATTCTAAATATATTGAAAACACAATATATTGTAATAATAGAATGATAAAAGATATGGGCGGATGGGATTCAGAAGAAACAATTACAAGATTATTATATTTCAATGATTATGAACCGACTACAAATCTAAAATGTGAAAAAGAAACAGATATGTTAAGTAAAGATAATCCAAAAGCAAGATTAAAATATAATATAGCTCCACTGACAAGGGCAGAGGCAGAATTATTAAATAATAACATAATAAGAAAAGCAACTGTACCATACTTATTACTAACACCTAGAAGTTTTTTTTCAGGAGGATATTTTAATGGCTCATACATAGGACACCCACTTATAAATTCAATTTCTGATCAAGGATCTATAAATGGAACATATGCTGGATATACATCAGCGATAGGGATAAGACCATCTATATCACTAAAATCAGGTACATTCTATACTTCAGGTGATGGTTCTAAGGAATCTCCATACATTATAGAAACAAACTAAAACAACTAAAACATTAGTTGTTTTTACTTGTATTATTAAATAAATTTTACTATAATTTATATAGTAGGATAGGTGAGAATATGAATAATAATGAGCCACAAAGAGAAGAGATTAAAGCAGCTAAAGTATATAAATTACAACCTGAAGTACAAGAACAACCTAAAGTTGAACCTAAACAAGAAGTACAACAACCAGTAGTAGAGGAGAAACCTATAGAACAACCAGTAAAAGTAAAAAAGAAAAACTATTTAGCTAGATTCTTCTTCTTAATAATTATTGTATTAGGAGCTTATATAGGATATACAAAATATACAACAGATATAACTATAAGAAGATTACAAGAAATGTCTAGTCCAGTATCAACTACAAAAGATACAAAAGAATTAAATTTAAATTCTACTATAGTTCAACAATTATATTCAAAAGTTAAAACTAATATAAGAGAAGACTTACAAGAAAAAGGACTAACTACAGAAATGAAGATGTATTTAGCATATAGACAAATACCAGAGTCAGAATTCTTTATTTCAACTTGTGAAGGATTTGATAATGCTGGAATAATTCCATACGTATGTAATTTAAATGATCCTAATTTTACTCCTATGGCCTTTAAAAAAGAAGCTTTAGAAGTACAATATAAAGCTCTATTTGGAGATTATGATAACTTCACATATCAAAATATCCAAATAGGTAAAAAATGCCTAGGAGGGTATGAATATATAGAATCTAGAGGAGAATATGTACAAGGTACATGTCCTCAAACAGTAACAACAACAATTAAAAGTACTAAAAAACTAGTAAAAGCAGAGAGTAGAGAATCTTATATCTATTTAACAGAAGAAGTAAAAAATGTAGCTAGTGAAGGATCAAGTGTACCAGACTATATTAAATCAGGTAACTATAAATATGTATTTAAGCTAGATAATAATTATAACTATATATACATAGATAAATATTTAGAAGAGGAGTAATAATAATATATGGAAATTAGAAAAATAGTAGTAGGAGCTCTTGAAGAAAATTGCTATGTACTAATTAAAAATAATACATGTATTATAATAGATCCAGGAGCAGATTATAATAAAATTAAAGAAGTAATTAAAGATAATAAAGTATTAGGAGTATTAATTACTCATTCCCATTTTGATCATATAGGAGCATTAAGAAATTTCTTAACTAAAAGAAGTGTAAAAATATTTAAAAGATCAAATCTAGAAGAAAAAGAATATACCTTAGGAGATTTTAGTTTTGAATGTATATATACTCCAGGACATTCTAAAGACTCTGTAACATTCTATTTTAAAGAAAATAATTCAATGTTTATAGGAGACTTCATATTTAAAGATAGTATAGGAAGAACTGATTTACCTGGAGGAGACTCTAAAGAAATGGAACAAAGTATAGAAAAAATAAAGAAATATGATCCAACTATAATAATATATCCAGGTCATGATGAAGAATCTACTTTAGGAGATGAATTTAAAAATAATCCATTCTTAAAGTAATTCTTCCTTTTTTTTACCTCTTATGTTAAAATAGAAAGCTATGAGAGGTAGATGTATATGAAAGTATGGACTAAAGTACACATAAATAATCAATCAAAAGAAGTTAATCAAATAACAGCTTCAATACTAAACTATACAACAGGATATGGTCCTATACAAGACATCTATAGAAAATATAAAATAAGTAGAGAAGATCAAAAAGAACTAGAAAAATATACATTAAATAGAGTAAGTGGTTTATTAATGTTATATCTAGCTAAAGACACTAAAAGAATAAATGATATTGTAAATAAGTATTATAGAACTAACTTATATCAAGATAATATAATTCCAGAGATAGAAGGATATATAGACAAATAAAAAGAAGGCTAAAAGCCTTCTTTATTCATTTTATAATACACCCAAAATTAATGGTAATATAAAACAAGCCAACATAAGTATAACTAAAAATATAGATATTGCCTTAACAATTTTTGGACTCACATTAATCACCTCGAATATAATTATAAAATAAATTCTATAAAAAGTAAAATATGAATACTATATAATAGGTGAAATATGAAAAGGATAAAGTTAAATAAAAGAATAATACTAATAATATTTGTATCTATAATTATATTAATATTAGGTATATTATATCCTAGTGTAACTAATAAGATATTATTTTT
>CAMOKF010000049.1 GCA_946617625.1 uncultured Bacillota bacterium | reverse complement strand
ATATATTTATAACTTTTTCTTCTTCTCATATAATCACCTAACTACCGTTAGACTCGGTCATATTACAAGTATAATCACTATCTAATAAAGATTTTTCTACACTATCAATATTAGTATCACTAATAAATGAAGGTAAACTTATACCATATTGCGTATATAAAGTTTTAACACTATCAGAATTATATTTAGAATAATCAAATGAATGAGATTCAGTTACTGTACCTTCAAACATATCACAACTTACAGATGCACCATTATCACTAGTAGATAAAGCACCTGATAAATTCTTACAATTAGTATATAAAAGATTTAAATTTTCATAATCGAGAGTTTTATCTCCTTTAGTAGCAACATCATAATTAAATGATTTAATCTCTTTATTAGTAAAAGAAATATCTATTGAATATATTAAATCATAAGTTTCATTACTAGTTTTTAAATCACATATTAGGTTACCTGAAGTAATAGTATCTTCAACTACTTCATCTTCTACCGGAGCTTGATTTAAAGTAGCTACAAATAAAGTAATTTGATCCATAAATAAGATACAACCTAGTATAATAGCAAACATTAAAAACATTAAAAATAATTTAAATTTACTAGGTGGTTTATAATCAACTTTAACTTTTTCTAAGTTCATAGTATTAACTTCATCTTTAGCTTCACCATTTGTATCTACAATAACATTTGGTAAAGGGGTTGCTTGAGCCTGTTCAGGAGTTGGCTGTTCAACTACAGGTTGTCCAGCAACATTTTGCTCTGGAGTTACTTCTGGTACTGGCTCTACAGGGGTAATAGGTTTTAATATTCTACCATCACTAGCAAAATTTGCTCCACTATTAACAGTAGGAGGAGCAACTGTAGGAGGCATAACATTAGGTACATTAATACCAGTACTAGTATTAGTTTGATTATTAGGAACTACATTATTTTGTTCATTATTATTCATACTATCAACTCCCTATTCTATTACATTATAACATACTTATCTTAAACTTGAAATTTTTTCTTGAAAATCATTAGAACAAACTACAAAACTACCACTAGTTACAATATCACAGTTATAACATTTCTTAACAGTAGTATCATTTATTCCACCATCTACATTAATTAATGCTTTAATATTATATTCATTAAGTAAATCTCTAACTTCATTTATTCTATCTTCACTTTTTTCAATAAAGCTTTGTCCACCCTCACCTGGTTCAACACTCATTACTAATATTTCATCAATATAAGGTAAATATGGTACTAGATCTGAAATTGGTGTATTAGGTTTTATTGCTAAACCTGCTTTAATTGAATATTTTTTTATTAATTCTAAACTTTTAGTTGGATCATCTATTTCTACATGAATAATAATACATTCAGTATTTAATTCAGCATATTTCTTTATATAATCTATAGGATCAGATACCATTAAATGAACTTCTAATCTTTTAGAAGTATATTTATAAATATTTTTCATCTCACTAAATGGCATGGTTTTATTAGGAACAAACTTACCATCCATAATATCAACATGAATAAAATCTACATCAGTCTTATCTAAAGCTAATAAATCTTTAGGAATATTTTTACTACTTAAAAAAGATGCACTAACTTTCATACTATTTCTCCTCTCCTATAAAGTTTAAATAATTTAAATATCTACTTTCTAATATATTATTTTTTTCTACAGCTTCTTTTACAGAACATTCTCCTTCTTTAGTATGATTGCAATCACCAAAAGGACAAGGATAATTTCTAAATTCTATAAAAGCATTTTTTATTTGTTCTTTACTAAATCCATTAAAATCTAGTGCTGAAAATCCTGGAGTATCCATTACTTTACCATCTAGAAATTCAAATAATTCTACCACTCTAGTAGTATGTTTTCCTCTACCTAAAGCTAAAGATATTTCCCCAGTTTCTAAATTCCAATTAGGACATAATTTATTTAATAATGTAGATTTACCAGCACCTGTTTGACCAGTAAATACACTAGTTTTACCTTTTATTAAACTACATATAGAATCTATATCTGTATTAGAAACAATAGTATATCCAATACTCTTATAATAATCTAATATCTTTTTAATATCATCTAATAATTCTTTAGAAGCCAAATCTTCTTTAGTAATAGTAATTATAGGTTTAACATTATGCATCTCCATAAGTACTATTAATTTATCTAATAAATTTAAAGAAAAATCTGGATGAACTAAACTTGTAACAATAAATGCTTGATCTATGTTACTTACTTTAGGTCTTTGAAACTCATTCTTACGCGGTAATACTTTTTCTATTAATAATTTATCTTTACTAAAAAGAACATAATCACCCACTAAAGGTATGATATGTTCTTTTCTAAATATACCACGAGCTTTACAAGGATAAGTTTCTTCTCCACATTTTACAAAGTGTAAATCACTTGAAATTTTGATTATTTGTCCTTGCATATATCCCCCATAATTAATTATTATTGTTTATCTTTTTCAGTTGTAGTACTTCCATTATTTGTACTAGTACCAGATGAATTATTTGTACCACTAGTATTATTGTTACTACTTCCGTTATTAGTACTAGCACCACTATTAGTACTTCCACCATTATTAGTACCATTACCAGTTGTACCACTACCATTTTCTTTAGAATTATTAACTACTTTAGGTTTAACTGCAACAGTTACTGTTAAAGTTTGTCCTTTTACAACTGGACTACCTGCTGCACGAGATTGTTCTATTACTTTTCCTTCTGCATAAGCATCTGTTTCTTGTTCTTTAACACTAATTACTAATCCGTATTTAGTACAGAACGCTTCTGCATCTTCTAGACTCCAACCTAATTCACTCATATCTGGAAATTCTTCTACTAAATTAGGTATATAAAGTACTAATGAATCTCCTGCTTTTACTTGACTACCTGCTGCTAATGATTGACCAATTATTTCTTGTTCATCATACTCTTTATCATCAGAAGCTACATCTTTCTTTTCAACTGTAACTTTTAATCCATACTTAGTAGTTAAAATTGTTTTTACTTCAATATAGTTTCCACCAGTATAATCTTCTAATTCAAATGTTTCTTCTCCACTTGATTTATAAATTGTTACAACTGTATCAACTTTAGCTTTTTTCTTAGCTTTTGGATTAGTTTTAACAACTCTATTTTTTTCTATTTTATCTGATGCAACTAGTTCTACTTCACTGGCAACTTTAAATCCAGCTGTTTCTAATTTTTCTCTACACGCACTTACTTTTAAACCTGTACAATCTGGAACAGCTATTTCTTTCTCTGAGAATGTAGGTAAAATAAATATTATAAAAACAAATGTTCCAATTATTAATACTGAAATAATTGCTAAGATAATAATTATTATTTTGTTTCTCTTATCACTTTTCTTTTCTTTTATATCTAAAATATCATTATTATCATCATTTTCTTTTGCTACTTCCTCAACTGGAACTTCAGGAGTCTTAACCTCTTCAGTTTTCTTCTTAGTTTCTTCATGTTCAGGAAATTTAAATTTAATTGGTTCTTCATTCATTCTAGAATCATCTAAAGCTGTTAATAAATCTTCATGCATACTTCTTACATCATCATATCTATTCTTTGGGTTTTTAGCAGTTGCTTTAAGAATAATATTTTCTATACTTTGTGGTATAGCAGGATTAGATTCTCTAAGACTTGGAAGAGGATCTCTCATATGTTTTAAAGCTATTTCAACTGCATTATCTCCTCTAAATGGTAATGATCCAGATAATAATTCATAAAAGATAATACCCATAGAATAGATATCACTCTTAATAGTTGAACCTTTACCACTAGCTTGTTCTGGAGGTAAATAATGAACTGATCCCATAACTGAATTAGTCTGAGTTAATTGAGTAGCATTTAATGCCATAGCAATACCAAAGTCAGTTATTTTTATTTGTCCATCATCTTTAATCATTATATTTTGAGGTTTTAAATCACGATGGATTATATAAGAATCATGGGCATGAGCCATACCTTCAGTTAATTGAAGCATAATATCTATCGCTTCTGATAAAGTTAAAGTTCCTCTCTTTTTTAATAATTGTTTAAGAGTCTTTCCTTCAATATACTCCATAACTATATAATAAAGTCCATCATCTTCGCCTACATCATACATCTCAACAATATTAGGATGTGCTAAAGATGAAGCTGATAAAGCTTCTCTTTGGAAACGTCTAACAAATTTTTCATCATTAGACATATCTCCTCTTAATACTTTAATAGCAACATTTCTATCTAGGATAGTATCATATCCTAAATAAACATTCGCCATTCCACCTTCACCAATTGAACGTATTATTTCATAACGATCATTTATTTTTTGCCCCTTTGTTATCAATTCTCTTCACCTTCTTCAAAACGAACTAAATATGCAACAGATATATTATCAGTACCGCCTCTGTTATTTGCTTTCTTAATCAATTTGACTACTTTTTCTTCTACACTACCTTCACTTAAAAGAACTTTTTCAATTTGATCTTTATCTAACATATTAGTAAGTCCATCACTAGAAAGTAATATTTGTGTTATATCCATATCACAATCAAAAATATCAACGTCAATTTCTAAAGAAGCACCTAAAGCTTTCATTAACACATTTTTCTTAGGATGTACAGAAGCTTCTTCTTTTGTTAATTCACCAGCACTAACTAATAAATTAACTAATGTATGATCATAAGTTACCTTATGTAATTTATCATCTTTTAATACAAATCCACTTGAATCTCCAACATTTCCAAATAATAAGTAATCATTTGTTAATACTGCCATAACTAGAGTAGTACCCATTCCTTTACTTTCAGGATGAGACTTTTCATGTTGAAAAAT
>CAMOKF010000048.1 GCA_946617625.1 uncultured Bacillota bacterium | reverse complement strand
TGAGATTAGAGAACATCAATTATTACATGCTAAAGATAAGATTATGTTAATAGTTAGAGTAGAATATAATGAAGATTTATCTGAAGATGATTTGCTAGCTTCTGATTTGAATTTAAATCTGTCTTTGGAATTTGAATATATACAAGCAGATAATACTGCTCAAGAAGGGCCAGTAAGTATTTATTCTATGATGAAGAATAATAGTGTTATGGATAACATAAGAAGTGAATTTGTAAATAATAATAATGGTATTAATTATACTCAGTTTTATCCTTATAATGGTACTAATGGACAAGGTTTTTATGAGTACTATAAAACTGCTAATGATGATATGCCAATATACTATTATAGAGGCAATAATAGTAATTCAATTAAATTTGGTGGACAATGTTTTAACATACTTAGAACAACTGATACTGGTGATGTTAAACTACTTTATAAAGGTCCAGTAGATAGTAATGATGTTTGTATTAATTCCAATTCAACAATTAGTCAGTCATCTACTTTTACAAATTATTCTAATTATAGACCTTTAAATGGTGTTAATTATATGTATGGTGTTGTTGAATCTTCAAATAATACAATTGGTTTTCAAAGAGAACAATATATGTCTGCTTGGCATTATTATAGTAATATGGGTTCATACTATTATTCTGATTCAATAACATATGATGGTAGATATTATCATTTAGTTAATCCTTCATTAATCTCTACTACTTCTTCAAGTGATGAAATAGTTGGTAAATACTTTATGACTAGTGGATGCTCAAGTTCTGGTACATGTTCTTATGTAGATGTTAAATACATGGTTATGGGTGATGGTGGTAATAGTGGAAGTGGAATGTATTATTTAACTCTTACTAATGGTCAAACAATAGAGGATTATAAAACTCCAATGTATTATGGAAATGATATTATAGATAATGGTGATGGTACATATACACTTGATAATGCTTTTTCATTATCTAGGTATGATTGGATATTGCATGCTAAAGAAATAACTAATTATGCATATACTTGTAATAGTGGTTCTACTACATGTTCTAATCCTAGATATATTTATGATTGTGGCTCATATTACTATAGATATTTTCAGTTGAATGATGGTGTTTTATTTGGAAATGACTTTGAATGGACTGGTAATAAGTATGCTTTAAAAGATACAATTTCATTATTTGATTTTAAAACTGATTATCCAAGATTAAATAATTATCATTATACATGTAGTAATACTAGTGGTGAATGTACAAAACTCAGATATGTCTACCGAGTTAACACAAGTCCATTGACATATAGTTATTTAGAGTTTTCTAATGGAAAAGATGTAGATGATTATATTGAAGAGATTTTTAATCCTGTAAATAATTCTTTAGCTAAGACTGCAGTTGATAACTGGTTTGCATCTAATATGTTAGATTATCAGAAATATATAAGAGATACTGTTTATTGTAATGATAGAACTTTTTTATCTGGTAATTCTAATGTGTTTAATCCTGATGGTGGAGTTTTAAGTAGTACTTTTTATTACAGTAGTAATAGTAGACTTCAAAATAAAGATTTTACTTTATCTTGTCCAAATAATAGAGATAGTTTTACTGTGTCTAGTGAAATAGGTAATGGTAAATTAACTTATCCTGTTGGATTGATAACAATGGATGAAGCTGCTTTAAGTGGTGGTGGATTCATTAATAAATATTTATATACTATGACTCCTAGAGATGGTGGATATGAGTCTGATATAATTTCATATACCTATAATGGACTAAATTATCAACAGCCTACTTATTTTAATCCTGTAATTGCTATTGATGGTAATTTAGTTGTAAATGGAGGAAATGGTACTCCTGGTAATCCATATACTTTGAGCTTATGGTATTAAAATATGGAAATTAATTTCCATATTTTTTATTATTCATATAATACAGTGGGTGATGTTAATGAAAAAGTTAAATGAACTTATAAATTGTGAGTATAATTTAGATATTTTTGGTATTACTGATGACTCTAGAAAAGTTAAGAATGGATATTTATTTGTTGCCACTAATGGATATAATGTAGATCATTATGATTATATTAATGATGCTATTGATAATGGAGCAGTTGCTATTATTAGTAATAAAAATATTAGTTGTAATATACCTTTAATTATTGTTTCTGATATTAATAATTTATATTATGAATTATGTGAAAGATATTATGATATAGATTTATCTGATTTTAATTTTATAGGTATTACTGGTACTGATGGTAAAACTACTACATCAACTATTGTTAAAAGACTTCTTAATAATATCAAAAAGACTTGTTATATAGGTACTAATGGAGCAGAAATAGGTAAAGATTATTATCATATTAGTAATACTACTCCATGTATTGAAGAATTATATTATATTTTAAGTCTTTGTAAAGAAAATGGTTGTAAAGATATAGTAATGGAAGTATCAAGCGAGGCTTTACTTCATGATCGTGTAAAACATTTTTTATATAAAGTAGTTGGATTTACAAATATTACAGAAGATCATTTAAATGTTCATAAGACTTTGAAAAGTTATATTGAATGTAAGAAAAAGTTAATTAATTATTTGAATCGTAATGGTATTTGTATTGTAAATGGTGATGATAATAATTGTAAAAGTATTGTGTCTAATAACACTGTTACTTTTGGGTTTAATTTGTCAAATGATTGTATAATTAAACTTGTGGAAAAAAATAATAGTAATACTATTTTTGAAATTAATTATTTAGATAATTGTTATAAAATTATATCTCCTTTTGTTGGAAATTATAATATTTATAATGTTACTATGGCTTTTTTAATATGTTTACATTATGGATTAAGTCCTGAATATCTCGTTGATTCTATTAGTAAATTAAAATCTATTTCTGGTAGAAGAGAACAATTAGATTTTGGACAAAACTTTGAAATAATACTTGATTATGCTCATACTTTTAATGGAATTAAAGAAGTTATGGAGAGTGTGGATAAAAGTAAAAAATTAATCGTTGTTACTGGTTGTGCTGGTGGAAGAGAAAAAGAAAAAAGACATATTATTGGAGAATACATTTTAAATAATTGTGATATTTCTATTTTCACTATGGATGATCCTAGATATGAAGATGTTAATGATATTATTGATGATATGGTTGGAGATTCTATAGTTAAATACTATAGAATTGTTGATAGAAAAAAGGCAATATTTACAGCTTTTGAATTAGCTGATTCAAATACTACTATTTTAATTCTAGGAAAAGGTAGAGACAATTATATGGCTATTGAAGATAGAAAAGATTATTATAGTGATTATGATTCTATTAAGGAATACTTTAATAAGTAGATTTCCTTTTCTTGACATACTTTTAATTTACCTCTAAAATAGAATTAGATTAGAGTTAAATACTAATCTAGATGGAGGAAGAGTATGAAGTATGTAATTTTCCCCATTTTACTTGTAATTGGTATAATTATAGGTTTTGCAGTTTCGCACATTTTAAATAATATGAAGGTTTCTAATGCTAATAAGGAAGCTGAAAAGATTATTGATAAAGCAAGAAAAGAAATTGAAAAAGCTAAAAGAGATGCTGCTATAGAGCAAAAAGAAGAAGCTCATAAGCAAAAAATGGATTTAGAGAAAGAGATTCGTGAAAAGAAAGCTGAATTGAAAGAATCTGAAAATAGATTACTACAAAGAGAAGCTAATATTGATAAACGCGATGAGATGTATCAAAAACGTGAATCTGCTTTAGATGAACGTGAAGAAAAATTAAGTGAACGTCTTGATGAAATCCAAAACGAAAAAAGTAAAGTGGAGGATATTAAGAAGGAACAACTAGATTTACTTGAAAAAATATCTGGTTTTAGTAAAGAAAAAGCTAAAGATATGGTTATGTCTAAAGTTCGTGAAAATATGAACAAAGAAATAGCTGAGTATATTAGAGAAAGAGAAAATGAAGCTAAGTTAGAAGCAGATAAGACTGCTAGAGAATTAATTGTTAGTTCAATGCAAAAATATGCTGCTGATATAGCTAGTGATCAAACTGTAACTGTTGTTGGTTTACCTAATGAAGAAATGAAGGGTAGAATCATTGGACGTGAAGGAAGAAATATTAGAACTATTGAAGCTATTACTGGTGTAGATTTAATTATTGATGATACTCCAGAAGCTGTAGTTTTATCTAGTTTTGATCCTTTACGTAGAGAAATAGCTAGAGTTACCTTAGAGAGTTTAATTAAGGATGGTAGAATTCATCCTACTAGAATTGAAGAGTTGTATGATAAAGTATGTAAAGATATGAAACAACAAATCATAGAATATGGTAAAGATGCTACTTTTGAATTGGGATTAACAAAATTTGATCCGGAATTATTAGAAATAATTGGTAAACTTCATTTTAGAACTAGTTATGGACAAAATGCTTTACAACATTCTATTGAAGTCTCACATTTATCTGGATTGCTTGCTGGAGAATTGGGTGAAGATATAGTTCTTGCTAAGAGAGCAGGTTTACTACATGATATTGGTAAAGCAATCGATCATGAAATAGAAGGTAGTCATGTTGATATTGGTGTAGATATAGCTAAAAAATATAAAGAAAATCCAGTTGTTATTAATGCAATTGCTTCTCACCATGGAGATACACAAGCTACATCTGTTATATCTATAATAGTTGCTATTGCTGATGCTTTATCAGCATCACGTCCAGGTGCTAGAAATGATTCATTAGAAAATTATATTAAACGTCTTGAACAATTAGAAGGAGCAGCTAATGAAATTGATGGTGTTGAAAAAACTTTTGCAGTTCAAGCAGGTAGAGAATTACGTGTAATAGTTAAGCCAGAAGAGGTAGATGATTTAGAATCTCATAGAATAGCTAGAGAGATAAAAGAAAAAATAGAATCTACTATGAAATATCCAGGTACTATTAAAATTAC
>CAMOKF010000047.1 GCA_946617625.1 uncultured Bacillota bacterium | reverse complement strand
AAAAAGAATAGTTATTGTATAACTAAAAAGAAAAATAATAAATTATTAGATATTTGTAATAAGTATAAGTATCAAACTGTTATACCTAATATCATCTTAAATAATAATCCAACTATAACTATTAAGAAAGAACTATCTAATGGATCAATAATCCTAGTAGAAATAACTAATGATATAAAAAAAGAATTAGATTACATAGTTTATTATATAGAAAGTAAAGGATATATGATTACAATGCTTGACACTCTATTACAAGAATAAAATTGATTAATTAGGATAAATATGTTATAATATGCAGCATAAGAGGGGGAAAGAAAAATGTTTGAAGAAAAAGAATTTAAATTATGCAAATTAGTAGGGAATAAAAACAAAGAGTTTATTATTGTCGGAAACAGAAAAACTTTAGGATGGGGATTTGACCCAGATATTAAATGGTGTGGAAAAGATATTATTACTAAAATACCAGTAATAGATAAACCTGGTATTGGTAAGGGTATTGAAAGACCACTTACTTTTGATGATTATGCATGGGAAGCAAATAAAGAAAATGGACTTATTATAAAAGAATCTAAAACTATAACAAAAAAAGAAGTGTATGAGATTTTAACGAAAATGTCTAAACAAGCAAAAGTTAATTATGTGAATTCTATAAAAAAACTAAAAACTGATTATAAAGATTCAATACAAAATCAGATAAATACAATAAAGGAAAAAGAAAGACAAGAAGAGCAAGTAGAAAAAAAATTAAAAAAAGAAATTAAAAGATTAAGAAAAATAAAATAGTAACCAACAATACTAAAAAAGACTTTCAAAAGAAAGCCTTTTTCTTTTGATATATATAGAAAAATATAGTATACTTATGAATAGGGTGAAGTATATGTACTTAAAAGAAATAATCGCAAGTGGATTTAAGTCATTTGCTGATAAATTAAATATTAAATTAGATGGTAACACTACATGTATAGTTGGTCCTAATGGATCAGGTAAAAGTAATATTGTAGATGCAGTACGTTGGGTATTAGGAGAACAATCAGTTAAATCTCTACGTGGAGAAGGATCAATGTCTGATGTAATATTCTCAGGTAGTAAAAGTAGAAACCCTTTAAATGTTGCTAGTGTAGAATTAATATTTGATAATAACGATCATTTCTTAAATGTTCCATATACTGAAATATCTATAAAAAGAAGAGTATATAGAAGTGGAGAAAATGAATATTTTCTAAATGGAGAAAGATGTAGATTAAAAGATATTAATGATTTATTACTAGATACTGGTATGGGTAAAGAATCATTTAATATTATTTCTCAAGGAGAAGTAGATAGAATTTTATCTTCATCAAGTAGTGAAAGAAGAGTAATATTTGAAGAAGCATCAGGTATTTTAAAATATAAAAAGAGAAAAGAAGAAGCCCTTAGAAAACTAGATAGAACTCATAATAATTTAGATAGAGTAAATGATATTATTGGAGAACTAGAATTACAAGTAGAGCCATTAAAAGAACAAAGTAAAAAAGCAGAAGAATATTTAGAAAATAAGAATGGCTTAGAAAAATATGAAGTAGCACTTTTAGCTTATGATATAGAAAATATAAATGATGAATTAGAAAAAGATAAAGCAAAGAAAGAAAAGTTAGATAGAGATATAGTAACAATTTCTAATGAATCATCTAAAGGAGATGCTACATACTTAGAAGAGTCTAATAGATTAGAAAAATTAGAAACAGAGAAAAATGAATTAAATAGAAAATTGTTAGTTATTACTGGAGAAGTAGAAAAGATTAATGGAGAAAAGAATCTATTAATAGAAAAAAGTAAAACAACAAAAGAAGAAAATGAAATAAAAGAAGAAATAAGAAAAGTATTAGATAATAAATCAAGAGTAGAAAGTTCTATAAATATAATAAAAGAAGATATTAGTGTTATTACTAAAGATAGTACGAATATTGAAGATGAATTAAAAGATATAGAACAAGAGTTATTAAAGTTAAAGCAAAAGAAAAATATGCTTAATAATGATTATTCATCACATGATAGAGATATTATAAGTACTAGACATAAAATAGATACTTTAAGAAGAGAAATAGATAATGGAGCAGATATGCCTAATAGTGTAAGAAGTGTTTTAAATGCTACTTCTTTAAATGGTATACATAATACTATAGGTAATTTAATATCAACAGAAGATAAGTATGTAAAAGCTCTAAATATAGCTATTAGTTCTAATAAGAATTTTATTATTACTACAGATGAAGAAAGTGCTAAAAAAGCTATTAATTTCTTAAAAGATAATCATTTAGGTAGAGCAACATTCTTCCCTCTATCAGTAATAACATCTAGATACATTGATAAAGAAACATTAAGTAGTGTAAAAAATGATCCAGATTATATAGGAGTACTAAGTGATTTATTAGAATATGATAATAAATATAAAAATATAATAGAAAATCAATTAGGAACAGTATTATTAGTAAATGATATAGATTCAGCTACTAGAATATCTCATAAAATATATAGTAAATATAAGATAGTTACATTAGATGGAGATGTTGTAAATGTAGGTGGATCAATGTCAGGAGGATCTACTTATAAATCAACTAGTATAATTAGTTTAAAACAAGATTTAAAACATGAGGAGGATAAAGAACAATTATTAAAACAAGAATTATTAGAAATATCTAATGAGATAAATAGTTTAGATGAAGATATTACTAAAAAAGAAGAACAAGTATTTATTAAATCTAAAGAAAAAACAAGTATTAAAGAAAAATATGATTCTAAAAATAATGAATTAAATATCTTAAATGAAGAATTAGTACAATGTAATAAAGAATGGGAAACTCTTAATTCAATTAGTAGTAATAGTTTATCTATAAAAGAACAAGAGCTAACTACTCTATATCATGAAAAAGCAACAGAGAAAGAAACAATTACTATTAGACTTAATTCTTTAATTAAAGAAATAGATAATTTAAAGACTAAGTTAGAAGCATTTCAAGCAGAAGAAAAATTAAAGAACTCTAATCTTAGAAGCTTAGAAAAAGAATCTAATGAAATAAATGTTAGAATATCTAGAAATGATTTAAAAATAGATAATATGTTAAATATACTAAGTAGTGAATATGAAATAACATATGAAAAAGCTAAGAAAGATTATAAATTAGATATAGAACCTGAAGAAGCAAGAATTAAAGTTAATACATATCGCTCTAATATTAAAAGAATAGGTATGGTTAACATTGATGCTATAGAAGAATATAAAAGAGTAAATACAAGATATGAATTCTTAAAAAATCAAAAAGAAGATTTACTAAAAGCAGAGGATACATTACTAGAAATCATGAATGAAATGGATGGAGTAATGGAAGAAGAATTTGCTAAGACATTCGAAGCTATAAGAGTTGAATTTAAAGAAGTATTTAAAGAACTATTTAATGGTGGAGGAGCAGACTTAAAATTAACTGATCCTGATAATATGTTAACTACAGGAATAGAAATAGTAGCATCACCTCCAGGAAAGAAATTAACAACAATCTCACTTCTATCTGGAGGAGAGAAGACTTTAACAGCTATTAGTTTATTATTTGCTATACTAAATGTTAGAACAGTTCCATTCTGTTTATTTGATGAAGTAGAAGCAGCTTTAGATGAGGCAAATGTAGCTCAATTTGGTAAATATCTAGATCATTATAAGAATAAAACACAATTCTTAATAATAACTCATAAAAAGAAAACAATGGAATATGCTAAAACATTGTACGGTATAACAATGCAAGAATCAGGTGTATCAAAATTAGTTAGTGTTAAACTAGAACACCCAGAAGAAGTATTATAAAAGATTTAGTTATCTAAATCTTTTTTTATTATTGTAATTCCTACCAAAAAGGTAGTATAATAAATTGACGTAGGAGTTGGTATTATGAAAATATCTACTAAAGGAAGATATGCCTTAGTAATAATGATTAATCTAGCTAGAAATTATAAAGATGGAAAATACATACCTTTAAAAGAAATATCTGAAAAAGAAAATATATCATTAAAGTATTTAGAAAAGATTATGATTCAATTAAATAAGGATGATTACCTTGACGTATTAAGAGGTAACAATGGTGGATATAGGTTAAAGAAAGAACCCAAGTACTATCAAGTAGGAGATATACTTCGTAGAGTAGAAGGATCTCTATCACCAATTCCATGTATTGAACAAGATACTTGTGATAAAAGAGAGTCTTGTGATACCCATGAATTTTGGGAAGGACTATATGATGAGATTAATAAATATGTAGATAGTAAAACACTACAAGATTATATATAGGAGGATAATATGAGTTTATTAGAAATAAAAAATTTAAGTACAATAGCAGCAGATGATCATGAAAAACATATATTAAAAGGATTAAATCTAACTATTAATAAGGGTGAAATACATGTAATAATGGGACCTAATGGTAGTGGAAAAACTACTTTAGCAAATACTATATTTAATAACCCTAGATACATCATTACTGATGGAGAAATGTATTTTGAAGGTGAAAAACTAAATGGATTAAAGACTGATGAAATAGCTCGTAAAGGTATATTTATGTCTTTCCAAATACCAGAAGAAGTTCCAGGAATTTCAGTAGCTCAATTTATAAAAACTGCAAAAAAGTCTTTAACAAATGAAAAAGTAAATGTATTTACTCTATCTAAAGAAGTAGAAGAAAATATGAAAAAATTAGATATGAATACTACTTATACTAATAGAGATTTAAATGTAGGCTTTTCTGGTGGAGAAAAAAAGAAAAATGAAATTCTTCAATTATTAACATTTAATCCTAAATTAGCTATTTTAGATGAAACTGATTCAGGACTAGATGTAGATGCAATTAAAACAGTATCAAAAGGAATAGATTTATATAAAAATGATGATAATGCCGTATTAATAATTACTCATTCTACTAAGATAT
>CAMOKF010000046.1 GCA_946617625.1 uncultured Bacillota bacterium | reverse complement strand
CATCTTGGAATATACAACACCATCTCTCTAATCCAGCACCAGTATCTATATTCTTGCTAGGTAATTCTTTATATTCTTCACGAGGAATTCCAGGTTTAGAATTAAATTGACTAAATACATTATTCCAAATCTCAACAAATCTCTCTTGCTCATCATCTCTTTTAAATTTCTCTAAAGCATCATGATTAGGATCATACTTTTCTCCTCTATCAAAGAATATTTCAGAGTCTGGTCCACATGGACCTTCACCAATCTCCCAGAAATTTTCTTCTAAAGGAATAATATGTTCAGGATCCATACCCATTTCAATCCATTTATTCTTAGCATCTAAATCGTCTGTATAAACAGTTACATATAATAAGTTTTTATCTATATCAAAATATTCTTTAGAAGTAAGTAATTCAAAAGCAAATTCAATTGCTTCATTCTTAAAGTAATCACCAATAGAAAAATTACCCATCATTTCAAAGAAAGTTTGATGTCTTTTAGTTACACCAACATTCTCAATATCGTTAGTTCTAATACATTTTTGAATATTAGTAAGTCTTCTACATTCAGGTACTACTGAACCATCAAAGTATTTTTTTAATGGAGCAACACCAGCATTTATCCATAATAAACTATTATCATTAACAGGTACTAAAGAAGCACTATCTACTATCTTATGTCCTTTTTCTTCAAAGAATTTAAACCATAAATTTCTAATATCATCATGACTCATATATCGCATAATTAATCATCCTCCTCGAGTATTTCTTTAAGTCTTTTTAATTCTTCATCTATACTACCATTATTTAAAATATAATAATCAGCAAAAGCTATAGGACCACCTTTATATAGATTTTCTATTTCACTAATATCTCTATATATAATATCTTCTCTCTTAAAAGGTCTATCAGGTCTAACAGCTACTCTTTCATATCTTTTATTCTTATCAGTAACAACACAAATTAGTTTTAAATTAGGATATCTTTCTATTAAATATTTATATTCATACCATGAATATAATCCATCTAAAACTACATTACCCTTTTTTAATTCTTCTTTTATTTCAGGATCTAAGAATTTAGCATAACATTCAGGGCCATGTTCCCTTCTTAATTTTTCTCTAAATTCTTTTTCACTTTTTCCATCAGGAGTTCTTTCTATTCCTTCTTGTTCCATTAATTTATAAGTAATACCCCCAAAGTATAATTTAGACCATCCAATACTTTCTAAATAATCAGTTACAACACTTTTACCAGTACCACTCATACCTACTATTGCATACAATTTATTCAAATTCACTCGCCTCCTCATCATTTTTAGCAATGAAGTGTGCAGTATTCTTTAATGAATCTAATCCTTCATTCTCTAAAATATAATCAAAGTCTTCAAAATCATCTATTGCTTTCTCTGTAATATGATTTCTTTCTTCATCATTTAACATATCATCATAATTATTTCTAATTAATTTAATAGTTTTGACTACATTAAATTTCTTCTTAAAATATTCAATTTCTTCAGGAAATCTAGCATCTGTAATAATAAATACATCAAAAAACTCTTTTAATATATCTATATCTTCCGCCAGTCTATCTAATAAAAAAGTTTTCTTATTAAGTTTTTCTTTAATAATATCAGTACCCATCTTTTGTAAAAACTCTCTAGGTTTTTCATCACTATTAGGATCCCAATCAAAATATTTACTAGCATAATTATATAAAGGATCAGTAATCTGCATTACACAAGGTTTATAACCAAACTCTTTTAATTCTTCTCTTAAATATGTACCAAAAGTACTTTTACCACACTTAGCTTTACCAGCAATAATATAAATCTTCATAAATCCTCCTTAAAAACAATAAAAGACCAGAAATAGGAGAGCTAATTAGCTCGGTACCATCCTATTTTTGGTCTTAATTAACGATAACGGTCATCCCGTAAGACTCATAAAGTAGCTTCCTAATACTATTATAATTCTTTCCACCAACCAGAATCTCTCTTTAATAAATCATATTAGTACTCATCAATATTCAACGTCTTATAAATATTTCTAACTTATTTTATCATTTAATAAATTTTTATTCAATATGTTTTCTACAAATTATTTTAAATCAAAAGAATTATACATAAAGTTTAATCACTAACTAAAAAAAGATACAAAAGTATCTTTAATTATTATCATCACCAACTACTTTATCAGATATGTTATATTTCTCATCTATAAAAGTTAATATTACTTTAATACAAGCAATTGCTGGTGTAGCTACAATCATACCTAAGATTCCAAAGAAATGTTGGAAAACAAGTAATCCAATCATAATAGTTACAGGATGTAACTTCATAGTATGACCCATAATTAATGGTTGATAGAAATTATTTTCTAACATCTGTACAACAATAATAGAAATAATTACACAAATTCCAACAATCGGAGACATAGTAAATCCAACTATAATAGCTGGTATAGCTCCAATATAAGGTCCAAAATAAGGAATAATATCAGTTAAAGCACAAAACATTGCAAATAGTAATGGAGCTTTAAGTCCAGCAATAGTAAGTCCTATACTTTGAGTAACAAATACTAAGAACATAACAATAAATACACCTTGTACATAATTTCTAAGTGAACTATTTAATCTATTAGTTAAATCTTTATAACCATCTCTCCAATTAGATGGTAACATATTATTTATTCCTTCATTAAACTTATCAAAATCATATAAAACGTAGAATCCTAACATTAAACCTAAAACAACATTTAATCCTCCACTTATTAACGCTTTACCAAAATTAAATAAATGATGAGGTAAATTAGTAGTTAAATCAACTGCAAATCCTTCTATAGATCCATAAATATTATTTCTAAGTTCACTAGAACTAAACATAGAATTACTAAATGAATCAAAAATACCATCAGTAAAAGAAGTAATTTCTTTAACTATATCAGGTAGTGCTTGAGCAAAATCAGCTAACTGACTAGCTAAAGTTGGAATTAATGCCCAACATAACAAAGTAATAAATAAAATAATACCTAAATAAATAATAATACAAGATAATAATCTAGGAATCTTTTTAGATTCTAAAGTACTTACCATAGGTACACATAACCATGCTAAAATAAATCCAACAAATATAGGTGATATAACTCTAAGTAATTCTCCAATATAACCTAATATATGCCATTCTCTAAGTAAATAAGTACCAGCTAAGACTAAACATATAATTGCCATAAAATAACCGATATTAATTAATCTTCTACCAGTATGTAAAATATCATTTAAACTAGTAATATCAATTTCTTTATCTTTAGTTTTTACCTTTCTAAACATATTATTTCTCCCTTCTCTATTCTTAATTATAACACTAATTATAGAAATAAACTATACAATAATGTATAATAATTCTGAGGTGTATGTATGAAAACAATTACCGAAAATGTAGAAACAATCTATGAAATAAAAAACTCAAAATTTATCACATTACTATATATAATAAAAGATACTAATAATATCAAAAATATATTAGAAGAAGTTAAAGAAAAGTATCCTAAAGCAACACATTATTGTTATGCATATAAAACATTAAATGAACAAAAATCTAGTGATGATGGTGAACCTGGAGGAACAGCAGGAATACCAATGTTAAACGTACTATTAAAAGAAGATTTAATAAATATACTTGCAATAACAGTAAGATACTTTGGAGGAATAAAACTAGGAGCTGGAGGACTAGTAAGAGCCTATACTAAATCATTAACAACAGCACTAGATAAAGCTAATTATAAAGAATTAATTAATGGACTAATAATAGAGATAAAAACTTCATATGAAGAACAAAAAGACTTAGAATATAAATTAAAAAATATAAATATAATAAATAAAGAATATAAAGAAGAAGTAATATATATTATAGAAATACCTAATAATAAATTAGAATTATTAAATAATTATAAATATAAAATATTAAAAGAAGACTTAATAGAAAAAAAAGACTATTAAGTCTTTTTATGTAACTAAAGATTTTAATCTTTTTATTACTTTCTTCTCTATCCTAGAAATATAAGATTGACTAATACCTAGTTTTTCAGCAACTTCTTTTTGAGTCATCTCTTCATGTCCCATAAGTCCATATCTTAAAATCATAATATCTCTATCTCTAGGATCTAAATGTAATACTTCATTCATCATAATCTTTTTATCATTTTTATCTTCAATTCCTCTAGTAACTATATCTGCATCAGTACCTAAAACATCTTCTAAATGTAATTCATTACCCTCAGAATCATAAGATAAAGAAGCATCAAATGAAACTTCAGTTTTAATCTTTTTTATCTTCCTTAAATGCATTAATATTTCATTATCAATACATCTAGATGCATAAGTAGCTAATTTAATATTTTTACCTTTAGAAAAAGTATTTATTCCTTTAATAAGACCTATAGTACCAATACTAACTAAATCCTCTAAATCAACACCAGTATTTTCATACTTTTTAGCTAAAAATACAACTAATCTCAAATTATGTTCAATCAACTTATCTTTAGCAAACTCACTTCCACTATCCTTTAAATCAATATAAAAATCTTCCATTTCCTTAGATAAAGGTTCAGGTAATAAATCACTACTACCAATAAAAAATATATTTTTACTAAATAATCTTTTAAAAAAATTAATTATTATTTTCATATAACCTCCACTATATTATTAGGTAATATACATCTACAACCATTTAAATTTAATTTATTAGTACTAATACCAACTATATAATTATCATACTTATTATCATTAATAATTAACTTATCAGGTATAAAGCACTTAATAATACCAGTACTATTTATAGTCTTAAATGGAATATAAATAGGATTATCAATTATTACATTATAATCAATGAGTATAACTCCTCTATTTTTATATGGATCAGTTAAACAATTACCAGTATCAACAATACCATAAGTCTTAATATTAAAATTATTATATTTAATTTCTACTAAATATTTAAAAGTATTAATATTTTTACATTTAATAAAATCTTTAATAAAAACAATAAGTATTAATGGACTAAGTAC
>CAMOKF010000045.1 GCA_946617625.1 uncultured Bacillota bacterium | reverse complement strand
GCCATTTGATTCACCTTACCTTCTATATACTAATGCATAGTAAATAGAGAAAACATCTTTTCTCTACTTACTATACATTGCATAAAGCAATGTATTTATTCTTATTGTCCACTATATTTAGTAGCTTGGTCTACTGCCATTCTTAGGTTAGTAGCACTTTGTTTCATTTCTTCCATAGCTTCTGGAACATCACTACTATAATATGTTTCCCAATTATTTTTTACTTCATCAGACCATGTAGTTTCAATTCCTGATGGGATATTTCTCTTAATAGCAGCATCTAATACTTCCATACTAGATTCAATTGAACTTACGATGCTATCGATTTCTGCTGCATCTTGTGTAGCTGCTCCTGGAGTAATTGTTATATTCATAAATTAATCAACACCTTTCTTAATATTTTTCCTACTTCATTCCACTTGCTAAATCGCTGATCATTTGTGTGAATGATTGTTTTTGAAGACCCATATATTCTTCTGCATCATCAATTGTTTGTGCAAGCTTATTGAAAGTGTCTTCTTTAGCTTGGAACTTATTTAATAAGTCAGTAGCTGGATCACCTTGAATATCTCCACTAGTAATTTCTTGAATTAGATTTTTAAGTCTTGCATAATCTCTTTTATAGTCTTCTCCTGCTGTTTCTAAAGCGTTCTTTAAATCGCTTAGTGCGGCTTCATCTACATGAATTGCCATTGCTTTCACCTCCTATAGTTATTAAGAATAACGTGTTCCTTCCTACCGAACCCTTATCCTTATGATTTAATTGTATATTTTTTTACATAATTATGCAAGTATTTTGTTTTTTTTGACTTACTTTTACAAGAATTACATATAATGTATTGGATGTTTATAAACACACTATCTACATAGTTTGAATAATTTATTATAGAAAGGAGTTATTTTTATGTGTGGTGAAGAAAGAAACTGTAATTGTATCGGGGAAATACTTAGAAAAATAATAATACTTCAAAGAAGTGAATGTGATAATACTACTTTTACAGGTTGTGATAAACCTTTTTTAGGTCCTACTTTAAATCCTACTTGTTATAATACTAGACCTGTTCAATTATATAATTGTTGTACTGGTACTCCATGGACTTTCGACTATACTTTAGATGATGGTTCTACTGGTTCTACTAGTTATTTAAGAGTTGAATCTTTGGATGAATGTTGTTGTACTTGTAGATTATTATATGAGAATGCTACAGCTGCTAATGCTTTAACTAATACAGGACAATTTGTAACTATTGATTTAAAATGTTGTGGCGCTATTAGATGTCTTCCTGATACTTCTATTGATTTATGCTAAAAAATAAGAACTTCTGTTCTTATTTTTTTATTGTTATATTTCTTATATCTCTAACATCTATAATTTCATTTTCTTTAGTAATCAATTCTTTATTACTTTTATATATTAAACTTGTATCATATTTTTTATCATTGGTTTCTATTATTACATTAGTATTATATTTATTACCTAATCCTGCATATACTTTATCTAGAGTATCCCTAATATTATTATTTTTCACTTCCTCTACTACACACATTTCTTTATTATTATTCAACTTCTTATCAATATTTGTATGATATATTTTAGGTAGTTTATTCATATCAATTTCTCCTTTTATATATTTTATGTTTTTACCTATAAAAATTGCTAAAATTTGTTATAATAATTAATGGAGGTTAATCATGAAAGAAAAGATTAATTTAAGAATAGTTATTCCTATACTATTGCTTGCAGTAATAAGTATTATATCTATATATAGTGCTAGTACATATACTTCTCCAACTTTAGGTAATTTAGCTTTAAAACAAACTATTTGGTATATTGTAGGCTCAATACTAGTAATACTTATTTTAAGAGTTAAGAATGACTTTATATTTCGTCACTCCTGGCTCTTATACATACTAGGTAATATTGTATTATTAGGTCTATTACTATTTGGTCAACCAATAAATAATAGTAAATGCTGGATAGTAATTCCTGGTATTGGTAGTGTTCAACCTTCTGAGTTTATGAAAATTATACTTATTCTTGTTTTAGCTAGTATGATTCATAATTTTAGAAGTGATTATAAAAATCCTACTATGTTGGAAGAATTTATATTTATTCTCAAATCATTTATTATTGTTTTAATTCCATCAATATTAACATTCTTAGAACCTGATACTGGTTGTGTACTAATGTATTTAATAATCTATATAGCTATGATTTTTTCTTCAGGAATTAGATTTAGATGGTTCTTTATGGCTTTACTATTTGGATCATTATTACTTGGTGGAATATTATGGTTATACTTTTATAAAGAAAATATATTTATTAGTATTTTTGGTAGTTCTTTATATTACCGATTAGAAAGAATATTTGATTGGAAGACTGGATCAGGATTACAACTTGAGAATGCTTTGGCAGCTATAGGTTCTGCTGGTTTATTTGGGTATGGATTTAACAATACTCCTATTTATTTTCCTGAGTCATCTACAGACTTTATATTTGCAGTATATGCATCTAACTTTGGATTCGTAGGGGTTATAATTCTACTTACTATTATTTTATATTTAGATATTAATATAATTTTACTTGCTAAAAGAAAAACTACTGATATAAATAAATTTATGATAGCTGGTATTCTTGGTATTTTATTATTTCAACAAATACAAAATATTGGTATGACTGTTGGACTATTACCTATTACTGGTATAACTCTTCCATTTGTTTCATATGGTGGATCTAGTTTATTATCTTATATGTTAATAGTTGGATTAATACTTAATGTATCGAATGAGAAAGAAAGAAAATATAGTTATAAATAAAAAGAACTATTACTAGTTCTTTTATTTTTGTAATAAAACATCTTCATATACTTGTTTTAATTCTTTACCAATTATTTTTATATCTCTTTCTTTTGCAACTTTATATGCTTCTTCTCCTAGAGGTGGTAATTCTTTATTAATAATCTTTTTTAATTTATCTTCAAACTCATCTAATGTTTTTGCTTTATATACATTTTTACCATCTTCTAGCCATTCTTCAAAAATTGGGATGTCTCTTATTAAAGCAGTTGTTTTACAAGCACAAGCTTCTATTATTGGAATACCTTCTGTTTCTTCTAGTGTTGGGAATAAATATACGTCACATCCGTTTAGAGCTTTTATAATCATATCTTGTTCTACATATCCTGCAAATGTTAGATTATCTAATTTTGTATGCACTGCTTGTCTTACTTCATGAGTAGCTGCAGTTAATGGACTATGTCCAAACCATATAAACTTATATTCAGGTAATCTTTTTGCTAATTCTACAAAATCAGTTATACCTTTTCTTTCTATGTAAAGTCCGATTCCTACTATTACTTTATCATCTTTAGAATATCCATATTCTTCTCTAAAATCATTTCCTAAAGATTTATCAAATTTAAATTTATCTAATTCTATACCATTTGATATAGCATATATTTTTTTAGTAATACCATAACTTTCTAATAGTCTTTTTGAATAAGGAGTTGGTGTTATTATGACATCTCCTAAACTATAGCAAGTAGTTATCCATTTTTTAAATGCTGGAGAAATTTGTTTGCAAAAGATAAATCCATTCTTAAAATCTTCTTCTGTACTATGAGCATGATAAACTATTTTTTTACCCTCTCTTTTAGCTAGTTTTGCTAAGGCATATGAGTTAGGACCATAAAAATTAATATGAATAATATCATAGTCATCATTAGCAGATGTAGTATAATCAACACCCACAGATTCTAAAGCTTTCATTTGATGTTTTATTGCTTTTCCTAGTCCACTCTTAGAAAATAATTTTTCACCTTCTGTATATAGAAAAACCTTCATCTTCTCATCTCCGCTATTCAAATTATAATTTATTATATAAAAAAAGACAAGGTTTAATCTTGTCTATCATTGTCTACTTCTTTTTATTGTAATTAAGGAAGCATTGTTTTTATATAGTATTTTTAATTTCTCAAAAGCAAGTAAAAATAGAACTATTGAGAAAGAATAAAAGATTATTAAATATATATCTTTATCTGCAAATAAGCAAAAATCAAATATTGCATGAGCTAATGTTGGAATAACTATACTCTTTATTATATTATTTCTTTCTTCCTTTTTATTACCTTGTAATTTACTTATCTTTGCTTTACATAAATAATAACTCATAAATATTGCAAAAGCTACATGTCCAGGTACTGAAAAAATAGCTCTTTGTACGGCTAATAATAGAGATGATTGCTCCATTACAAATTGAATATTTTCAAATGTTGCAAATCCTAAAGCTGTAAATATAGAATATACAATAATATCATAAGTCTCATCAAATTCTTTATTCTTATATCCTATAAAATATACTACTAACCATTTAGATAGTTCCTCTATTAGAGCTACTTCAAATAACACTTCTATTATGAATTCTATTGTAGACATATAGTATGTAGATTTTCCTAAAAAAGGAATTAACTTTTCTAAAAAATAACTCACTGTTATTACTAGTAAAGCAGAAATTATACCCATACTAAAAAATGTTATTAATGCTGTTAATGGCTCTTTATTATTATCTTTTTTATATACAAAGTAACCTATTAGTAATGTTGGTAATATAGATAATAGTATTAATAATATTGACTTTAACATATTTATACCCCTATTCTTAATAAGATTATATCATAATAATTATTTATTAATAAAAAAAGTACTATTTATTTAGTACTTTTATAAATAATATTTACATCTTTCATTTTTGATTCTAAAGCTTTTATAATCTTATCTTTATATTCAATAGATACAAATAAAAACATTTCAAAATTAGATAAAATAACTATGGAATTTTTTCCTATAACTATACTTTTTATAATATCTTTATCTAGTTTAATAGATACTCCATCAAAACTATCTTCAATATAGTCATTAGTTATTTCAAGTTCTCCTTTAGTAGCTTTTTTGCATTTAAAATACATAAATACTATTTGACCTATATATATTAATAAAACTATATAAATAAACATTAATAAGAAATAATCTATATCTAGTATTTTTTCTGTTTTCACATTAGACAATATTAAAACAGATGTTAGTAATATAGTAAATAAGAATGTTACTAATACTATAATTAATAAACTAATTGGTTTTTTATTTTTAATATATCTATCTTTATTAGTAGCTATATCTACTAATTCTTTTACTCCAATAATGTTTAATTTTGGTTTCCCATATTTTATTTTCATAAGTATTCCTCCAATTCACTTATATTTTCTATTATTTTAATATTACCTTTTATGTTTTCTTGTTTTTTTATTTTCTTTATAAATTCTTCTTTACTTATGTAATTTCTTCCATCTATTGATAATTCTATTTTACCATTAATAATTCTTTTACTTCTATATAATTTATAGTTACTTATTAAATAATAATCACTATTATGTTTAATATAATAGATCTTATGATTAT
>CAMOKF010000044.1 GCA_946617625.1 uncultured Bacillota bacterium | reverse complement strand
TATATTATTCTGATTGTATCTTGTATATAATAAATATTCTTTTTTATCTTCTTTTAAATAATTATAATTACTATAATATGATTTTACTATTACATAGAAAATAATAAATATTATTAATAATATAGATAATAATAACAAAAGAATTGGTTTATTATTTGTTTTTTTAGGTGCTTCTTTTTCTTCTAGATGTTTTTTCTTTATATCAGTATTTATTATCATAGTACCTCCTAATTAACTCCATTTATTCTCATTATTCCATATATAGTATTACTACTTCCTCCAGCTGTTTTATAATTACTATCTCTTACTACTCCTCTTCTTGAATTGGCTGCATGGATTAATTCATTTCCATTTCCTGTTAGTATTCCTACGTGTCCACTATACATTATTATGTCTCCTGCTCTTATGTCATTAGGACTTACTAATGTATAAGTACTTTTAGCTGCCCACATGGATGATGTAGTTCTACTTAGATTAATTCCAAAATGTTTATATACTCCTTGGACAAATCCACTACAGTCAGTACCTGTATATGGTACTTCTCCATTCCAACCACCACCATAGACATATCTTTGTCCTACAAATGATGATGCGTAATTTACTATACTTTGTCCTGTTGCACTACCTTTACCAGGAGTAATAGTACCTGAATTATTTTTAGTTTCTTCTTTTTTTATAATTAATGTTCTTTTACCATCGTATTTATCTATATATTTTGTTGTTTGTGATTGTTGTAGTTCATTTAAATACTGTGCTTCTTTCCAACATGCTGATAAATTAAATGATTCATTATCTGGTAATAAATTCATAACTATATTTATAAACATAGGTATAAAGAAAATGATAATAGCTGCTTTAAATCTATTAAAAAATTTTCTCATACCGTTCTTTTCATCTGGATTAATAACTAATTTAATTAATTGATAAGAAAGTGTTATTAAAAGAATAATTGGTACTATTATTTGAAATAAAAAAAATATTTTTCTTACTATATCTATTATATTTACTATTATTCCATCATTACAACAACTTCCTAAATCACTATTACAACTTAATATCTGTATGTATTTCATATACTCCCTGCCATTTCTATAGATATAATTTACTTTATATTTTTGTATCTTGCAAGTTTTTTAAGATAAAAAAAGAAATTAGTAATCTAACCTCTTTTTCTAATACTGATTGCTAAGCCATCTCCTATATTTTTATATATAGTTTCAAATTCTTTATTATTATCTAGGTACCTCTTATATTCTTTTATTTTTCTTACTAGTTGTCTTAAGTTTCGACTTTCTATTTCTTCTTCTTTTTTATCTATTAGTCCATGAAATTTCATATTATCTGTAATAATAACTCCATTTTTAGATAAGTTCTTTTTGTATTTTTCAAAGAATTTAATATTTTGTGCTTTGGCTGCATCTATAAATATTAAATCAAATTCACCTTCTATTTTTACATCTAAAGCATCATTATATATTAATTCTATCCTATCTTCTAGTTTAGCTCTTTTTACATTTTTTATTGCTTCTAGATATCTTTTTTCATCTCTTTCTATTGTTGTAACATTTACTTTATCATCTGTATATGCCATTAAGATAGATGAATATCCTATAGCGGTTCCTATTTCTAATATATTTTTTATATGATTTTTCATACAAAATGCTGTTAAGTAAGATATACCTTCATCACTCATGATAGGTACATTATTTTCTTCTGCATAAATCTTCATCGACTTTACTAATTCATTATTTATTGTCATTCCCATTCACCCTTGCTTTTTAATTCTGATATTACTTGATTTTGCTCTTGTGCTGTTTTAGAAAAATATACTGTTCCATACTTATTTGCTACAAAGTAGTAATAATCATTATTAATTGGGTTTACTGCTGCTTCTATGCTTTCCTTTGATGGATTACAGATAGGTCCTACAGGTAATCCTGCTTTACTAGTTGGTCTAGTATTATAAGGATTAATTGTATTATATTGATCTAATGTTAATTTTTCTGTCATTGGTAATTGTAATGCATAATATGTAGTAACATCACTACCTAATGATATACCAGTTTTTATTCTATTATTAAATACCCCTACTATATTCTTTCTATCTTCTAATTTTTTTCCTTCTAATTCTGCCATTGATGCCATAGTAAGATAGTTATGAACTGAACCATTTTCTAAAATACTTTTATAATTATTTAGGTTTTTTTCTTCTTCATCTAATAAAGTTTCTATTATCTTTTTTACATCTACATCTTTATTAAAAAAATATGTATCTGGTGCTAAATATCCTTCTAAGGCATAATAAATATCTTTATTTAAAATATCTGTTGTTAAAAACCAATATTCATTTATTAGTTCATTTAAATAAGATTCATCATTAATAGTCTCTATTATTTCTTCTTCTGTATAAGAAGTATTATTAGCTATTAGTTTTACATAATCAGTTATTCTTTTTCCTTCTTTAAAAGTTAGTACTAAGGCATCTGGATCATAGGTACTACCTTTTTCTAAAGAAATAATAATATCTTCTAAAGACATACTTTTTGTTAATTTATATGTTGAAGCCTTTAGTGAGTTATGATTAAACATTCTTGTATATAAAGAGAAATATAATTCACTTTTAATTAATCCTTTTTCCTTTAATATACTTCCTATTCTTTTTGTAGTTGTTCCTTGTGGAATTACTACTTCAATTACATTTTCATCATTTTTATCTACTGGAGTAGTAAAGTAAACAAATACTCCACCTATTGTTAATAAAATAATACCTAAAAATCCTACTAATACTACAAAGAATAACGGTTTAGGTTTTCTTTTTACTGCCACTTAGTACCTCCATAAAAAATAAGAGCTATTGCTCATTATTTTCTTTATTCTTTTTGTTTTTTACTTCTTCTTGTAATGTTTCTAATATAGTTTCTATAACTTTCCATTCTTTTTCAGTTTCAATTGCTTCTAACTTACTTTTAGGATCGTTTGGATCATATATAGAAGCATATACTTCGATATTTCCAGTTACTTCATCTACTTTATTATCTGTATAAACTATATAGTTTTTATTTGTTTCTTCACTTTCAAATGTAAATAGTACATCATATACTACTTCATTTCCATTTTCATCTAGCATTGTAAATGCATTTTTTTTCATATTATTTTCCTTTCTGATCTAAATATGTTTGTAAAATTATTGTAGCTGCTACTGCATCCACTACTTTCTTTCTATCTTTTCTTGATACATTACCACTAATTAGCATATCTGTTGCTGATTTAGTTGATAATCTTTCATCTTGAAGATAAACAGGTATAGTAACTAGTTTTTCTAACTTTTCTTTGAATTCTATACTTAATTGACCTTTAGGTCCAACAGTATTATTCATATTTTTAGGATATCCTAGTACAATAGCATCTATTTCTAATTCATCTACTATTTCTTTTACTTCATTTAATAATCTATCATACTCTTCATTGTGTCTTATTACTTTATAACTTGATGCGATTAGTCCACTAGAATCACTTTTTGATATTCCTAGTGTTCTACTTCCTAAATCTAATCCTAAGTATCTCATTATTTATTTTTCCTAAATTCTTGTAGTAATATTTCCACAACTTTTGCACGATCTACTTCTTGTATTTTACTTCTTGCATTCTTATAACTAGAAATGTATCCTGGGTCTCCACTTATCAAGTATCCAACAATTTGATTAACAGGATTATATCCTCTTTCCTCTAATGCATTATAAACTTCATCTAGAGTTTTTCTAGTTTCAGCTGCATCCATTTCTTCAAAATTAAATAATGTTGTATTCTCTTGCGCCATATTATACACCTCACAATTATATTTTAATTTTATCAAATAAATATTTTAATTACAACCTTTTTACTTTATGCTGTATAAATAAATGCCATATATCCAACAAATACTATATAGATAGCTGTTATTATCCAACCATTTACTTTTTCAAATGTTGTACTCTTATTATCTATACCTAAAGCCATTGTTGATAATGCTCCTCCAATTAAACCACCTATATGACAAGCATTATCTATACCTGGAACTATAAATCCTATTCCTAAGTTTAGTACTATTAAAGGAATTATTTGACTTTTAATAACGTTTCCTAGATATACTCTGTAATGATATCCAAAATATAGCATAGATCCTAATATACCAAATATAGCTCCACTAGCTCCTACTGATGCAGTATTTCCAGAAAAAGTCATTGATAATAATGCTCCGGCTAGTCCACTTAGTATATATATAAATAAGAATTTTATTTTTCCTAAGAAACTTTCCATTTGACTACCAACTACGTATAGTGAATAACAATTAAGTAATACATGGGTAATTGAAGCATGAGCAAACATACTTGTAAATAATCTATATACTTGACCTTGTCTTATATATGGAGCATACATTGCCATAATTCCATTTACATTACCTAATTGGCCAAAAATATAAGGTATGAAAAAGAAGAATAAATTTATAGATATTAAAATATAAGTTATCATAGGAAACTTCATTTTAAATGTTTTTTCTACTTTCTTTGCATCTTCTTGATTATGTTTATTAATATCTTTAGTAATCTTCATAAATAGAGCCTCTCCTTTTTCTTCATAAGTCATTTTCTTATCTAAGTCAGGAAAAACTCTTTTTAATAAATCACTTGTTTTAATATCTTTTTCATTTGTAACATTTACATACATTAAATTAGGATTACTAATTTCATCTAATTTTACATTCTCTCCTAAATCTAAAAATATACTTAAAACATTTATATTAAATGATAGTGTTTTTCTTTTTATTTTAGATAGAATCTTTTTTGTTTTAAATGTATCGAAATCAAATTGCTCATTATTATGAATATAATTAGAGACTATACGTATAACTTTGCAATCTTCTTGTAAGTTTTCTAACCATATTTCATTTTCTACACCTTGTAGAATTATAGGATTATAATTCTTTTCAGTTATAAAATAATGAAGTAATTTCATTGCTAAAAGATTCTTATCATCAAGCATTACTTCTGGTTCCATAAATTCCTCCTCGAATTACTAATAATATTATATTATAAATCATAAAATAAAAAAAGAGGTGATATATTTGTTTAAAAAAATATTAATTTTTATTTTATGTACATCTATTTGGTTTATTACTCTATTACTACCTATTGATTATAGTTACTATAGTAAATTAATACTACCTAGTTTTGCTCCAAGTAATGGATTTTACTCAATTGCTTGGACTATTAATTATATACTCCTAGGGTATAGTATGTACAGTATTTTTTCAAATTATAAGCTTAATAATATACCTAAATCATATAAATTATCTTTATTAATAAACTATTTATTTAATCAAAGCTTTGTAATTGTATTTTTTATATTAAAAAGCTCTTTCTTAGGATTTGTATCATGTGTAGGTACTTTTGTATCTAGTGTATTTCTATATCAAGAATCATTACAATTAAATAAAAAAAGTACACTAGTTCTAAGACTATATGTACTTTTTAATATTTTTACTATTATTCTTTCTTTAGCAATTTACTTATTAAATGGTTAATTCATATTTTTATATGTTTTTAATATGTTTAGACATTCTTCATAAGCTTCTGATAATTCTGTAAAATGTTCTTTTACATAATCTACTTTATTATCTTTACTTGCTAATTCATGATCATATGCAATATCTCCTAGTTTATTGAATCCTAGGTATCTAGCATCACTCTTTAGTGAGTGTACTTCTACTGCATAATCAGGCATGTTTTCTTGTAGTCTATAATTTTCTATCTTTTGGAATTTCTCTTCAACTTCTGCTAGGAAATCATTTACTGTTTCATCATACATTTCCATATCTCCTAGAAGTTCAAGAGCTTTATCCATATCTACACCATTATTTATTAGATATTGTTTTTTATCTAATGTTGGTGGTTCTTCAATTGTTTCTGTTGCCTCTTGTGCTGTTGGATTAACTTCCTCTGGCATCTCATTTACAACAGGAACTTCTTTTTGTTCTTCAACTACTTCAGAAGGTTTTACTTCTTCAGGCATTTGATTTACTACAGGAGCTTCTTTTACTTCTTTAGGAGCTTCTGCAGTAGCAGTACCTGTTGATGGCTTAATATTGTATTCTTGAATAATTGTACCTAATACTTTTATTATTTGATCTTTCTCAAGAGGTTTAGCCAAATAATCATTAAATCCTTGGGATATGTATCTTTCTCTCATACCAGTTAAAGCATTAGCTGTTAAACATACTACTGGAGTATTAAATCCTTCTATTTTCTTTAACTCTTGTAATGTATCTCCACCTTTTAATCCAGGCATTTGATCATCTAATAAGATAATGTCATATTTTTCATTATTTTTAATTTTATCTATACATTCATATCCATCTTTAGCTGTTGTCATACTATCTGCATTAAATAATTTAAATATCTTTAATCCAACTTTAAGATTTAATTCATTATCATCAACCATTAATATCTTAATACCAGATAAATCTAATGTATCTAATGATTTTTGTGTAGCTTGAGCTGGATCTGCTTTTTCTATCTTTTGATTAATTTCGATAGAGAATTTAGATCCTTTTCCATATTCACTTTCTACACTAATTTTTCCACCCATCATTTCAGCTAATTGTTTAGTGATATTAAGTCCTAATCCTGTACCTTCAATAGCAGCATTTTTATCAGATTCTAATCTTTGGAATTTAGTAAATAACTTATCCATATTTTCTTTCTTAACACCTTGTCCAGAATCTTCTACACTTATATTTAAAGTTGCTATATCTCCGTTAATAGTACAATTAACTTCATATCTTACGAATCCTGCTGGAGTATATTTACAAGCATTACTTAAGAAGTTTGTAACTATCTTTCTTAAGTTAGCACTATCTCCTATTAATGTTTCAGGTAAATTATCAGCTATTTTATAAGTAAAGTCTAACTTTTTCTCCTTCATTCTAGGAGTTATTAGTTTAGCTAATTCTTCATATACTTCTCTAGCATTATATGGAGCATCTATTATTTCTATCTTACCAGCTTCAATCTTAGAAATATCTAAGATACCATTAACTATTTCTAGTAATGTTTGAGAAGCACTTACTATATCATGTGCATTTTCTTGAGCTTCTTCTAGAGTTGTTGCTGTACCAATACAATCACTAAATCCCACAATAGCATTTAATGGAGTTCTAATCTCATGTGACATATTAGCTAAGAAATCTGTTTTAGCTTCATTAGCCTTTTCAGCAGCAGCTTTAGCTATTTCTAATTGGTTAAT
>CAMOKF010000043.1 GCA_946617625.1 uncultured Bacillota bacterium | reverse complement strand
AAATACATATTCATAATACTATTATTAACAGTTTTAATAAGAAATAATGGACTATATATAGTTATATTTGAAGCAATAGTACTATCACTTTATACTAAGAAAAACTTTTTTATTAAATCACTAGTACTAATTATTATTATAAATAGTATTCCAAATTTAATACTTAATAATAAACAATTATTTCAAGAAAAAATAGCTATACCAATTCAACAAATATCGTATGTAACAAAATATAAAGAAAATACAATAGCTAATAAAGATAAACAATATCTAAATAAAATTATGAAAATAAATGATATTAAAAATCACTATAACCCATACAATGTAGATACAATTAAATGGAATAGTAATTTTAATAGACAATATCTAGATAAAACAAAAAAAGATTTCTTAATTCTTTGGGTTAAATTATTAAAAAACAATAAAGAAGAATATATAAAAAGTTATCTCTTAGAGACATATCATTTATGGTCAATTAATGAATTTAAAACAACACAAAGTAGATTTTTAGGTATAGATAAATCTGATTATAATGAAACAACGTTTAATATGTTAGAAAATAAAAGAGTATTCCCAAAAAGTATTCATAATAAGTTAAAGACATATTATGAAAAAACAACAATATTTTTTAATAACGGAACATGCATATGGATATTACTATTCTTACTAACAATAATAATAAATAAGAAAAAATATAAATATATTCTATTATTCTTACCTTTCATAGGATTATATTTAACATTATTAATATCTGCTCCAATATCATATGCATTTAGATATATGAGTCCAATACTCTATTCATTACCAATATTAATTATTGTTACACTAAAAATAAATAAAAAAAGCATCTAACAAGATGCTTTTTATAATACTCTTTTTAAAATCTTACTTTTTCTAAGAATATATACAGAGAAAACACTAAATATAAATATAATACATACAAATAAAGGAATACCAATTATAGAATTAAAATCTCTATAATTAAATATTTTAAAAGTAATATCTAAAAATATTCCATGAATTAGATATACTCCAAATGATAAATCAGATAATACCATTATAACTTTATTATGATTTCTACTATGTACTATATTATAAATCAATATAAAGAATAATATAGATGCCATCATAATATATGGAGTTCTATAAGCAAAAAATGAATTATAAAACATATTAAGTCGAACAGAAGCACTATAATTTAAAAATATACTTGCTATAAAAAATAATAAAATCATTATTATAAAAACAAAATTATAACTAGATAAATCATTCTTAGAAATAAAATCATACAAATATTTTCCTAATATAAAATAACCTATATAACATATAGTAGTATAATATTCAGTAATATTAGGAAAAAACATAGTAAATGTACCTAATAAAAACCATATTATAAATAAAACCATTTTTTGTTTAGAATTAAGATTATCCAATATTTTTTTAAGTATAGGCTGAATAATATATAAAACTATTATAGTATATAAAAACCATAAATGTGATCTAAAAGGCTCAAGAGCTAAAGTGTATAGTTTGTTATAAGTAGTACCAAAAAAGTAATATTCCCAAAGTAAATAAATTATATCCCAAACAACTATTACCATTAAAAATCTAAATATTCTCTTTAAATATTTATTTTTATTAAAATCTCTATCTAAAAGTAAAGCGCCACTAATCATAAAAAATAAAGGAACACTAATTCTAGAGATAGTATTAAATATTAAAGAAAATAAATAAGAAGAATTAGATATCAAACCATAGTATCTAGAATATAAATTAGATACATGTACTATAATAACCATTATCATAGCAATAACTCTTAAAACATCAAATGTATATTCTCTTTTTTTACTCATTTTATCAATCCTTAATCATTTTATTATAAAATTCTTCAATAGATATAATTTGACCACTCTTTTTTAGAAAAACATAGTCAGAAGAATTATAGTTATCTATAACTTCAAATATTTCTTCTTTTAGTTTAACTTCTCCCTTATTAACAACCATTTCTCTATTATAAGTACTACTAAAACTATTTATAGATATTACTGTATTTATATACTTATAACCAGTTGTATTCTTATATATATATGTAGAATTTACTGTATTATTAGCACTACCTTTAAAAACTGCAATGAAATTCGGATTAATTGAATTATTATGAACTATATCATTTACATATAAACAAGAACAAATAAAAATCCCAGTCATAAAAATTAATATGCCAATAACATAAATTAAAACTTTTTTCTTCATCTTATCCAACCTTTTAATTAATAAACAAAACTATTATAACATAAATATAATAAAAAAAAGTAGATTAAATCTACTTTTAGAAACTGTGGCCTCCTCCACCACCGGAAGAACCACCTCCGCCTCCTCCGCCTCCGGAAGATCCACCAGATGATTCAGAAACAGGAGAATACACTCTATGTGTACCAGTTTTAGTGCCAACAATATTATTAGCATTAAATGCTACATCACAATTTTTAATAATTTCAGAGTTGTTTGCTTTCTTAATTCGAGAACTAGATAAAACAATTAAAAAAGTAGTAAAAAATGATATAACAATAGCTAAAACTCCATTACTTATATGACGCATAGGTTCCATTATCTTACCACCAGCAAGTAATGTATACATCTCTGCATATGCTTCACTAGCACAACCATAGTAATCTCCAGCAGAAGCCATTTTATAAATATTATCTGTTATTAAATAAGCTTTACTATTATTAATTATTTTATAGTTATTACCATCACTAAATATATATATTTCTCTATTATCCATATCAATTAAGAATAAAGATCCATTAGAAACTCCATGACCAAACATATCATGATAATATGTTCTAGCAAAATCATTTGTTGAAGTATTATTAGTACTAATACTCTTAAAAGCTATATTACCATATTCAGATAAAGGTCTCATATCTTTAAGTAATTCTTTTTCTTGCTCATCTGTTAGTAAATCAGCATCATCTTCAATAATTATTTTATATTGACCAACTACTTCTTCAGTAGGTTCTACATCAAATTCTTCACTTGATTCAGAATCAACAACCTCATTATTATCACTAACTGTATCAAAAATATCTTCTTCAGCACGAACATTAAATGTAAACAATAAAGTACATATACACAATACAATAAGAATTAATTTCTTTTTATTCATGTTCATCACCTCCACGTTTTTCTAATTGAGGTAATTTATTAGATACCAACATATTATGTTCTTTTACCAAATCTCTAAATGATAAGATTACTAATCCCAATGCAATAAATGAAGCACCATAATAGTAACCATCGTATACAAAGTTAAGAATTAAAGCAACTATAGGAATAATAATAGCAATTATTTCTTTATACAAATATCTAAAGATTCCAACCTTATTCTTAACAAAGTTCTTATTTACATCCTTAGACATAAATCCGATATCATCAGTATGATTTACTCTATTATTTAATCCAGAAGCTTGTACACATGAAAGTACCAAACTTAATACAGCACATATAGCACTAAATACACATACAGCCTTAGGTAAAATAACAAAGAAATTATCAAGTATAAAGAATAAAACAACACTAAGAAGTAAGGAACCAATTAAATATTTTGCAAATGATATAGGTAAATCAGCTGCAACTTTACCAGTTTGTCCATTTACTACTGCATAATTAATAGTTTTATTATCCTTATTTCTGATAGCTAAGAAATAAACTGGGAACATACCAACTTTTTTATCAGTAACATTTAATTTAACAGTAGGACTACTACAACCATACTTAGAAAACTCTCTAATTCTAGATAATCTATGAGAAGCATCTCTTTGAGCAACACCTCTAGCATCTGCATCATATACACTACTATCTACATCAACAGTATCAGCATAATATCCAATTAAATAATTAGGATTAAACTCTTCTTTTTTATGATAATCAAATGGAATAGAAGTACTAAATTTATCATAGAATTTAGATATTAAATCATAAGAAATTCCTTCATAAGAAGCATCTACATCACAAGTAATTGAATAATCATTATAATACTGATAATCACCAACTCGATGTGAATACTTACTTCCTTTATTAGTTATACTTCCATGATTTTCTAACTTATAAATACAATAAGGTAAATAAATACCTCTAAACTTTTCTAAAGTTACATCAGATTTCATATAATTTGGTGTAAAAAGAGACTTAGAAACAACTTTTTTATAAGCTTCAATACACTCTTCCCTACTCTTAGCAAAAGGAATAATAAAATCTGGATTATTCTGTTTCATCATTTTAGACTCAATCATAGCTTGAGAACCACAATAACTACAGAAAGTAATAGCAGTTTCATCAAAAGTCATTAATTCAGCTCCACACTGACTACATGAATAAGTTTTACCAGAATATGTAGCAACAGCTTCATTTTCCTTAGACATAGTAACTTTCTCATCAAATTCTTTAGGATCGAACTTAGAACCACAGTATTTACAAACAACTTGCTTGTCTGTAGGTTTAAATTCTAATTCACCAGTACAATTAGGACATTTAATCATATTATCACCAACTTTATTTTATCATCTAAATAAAATAAAAAAAAGTAGATAAATAAATCTACTATAATAAAAATACATTAATAGACAAAAATCATTGTAATTTACTAAAAATTTTAGATAAATTTTCATGTAATACCAAATCAGCAAATCTATCATAAGGAGTAGGAGTCTTATTTATAATAACTAAATACTTTCCTTTAAATAAATCAATCATTCCACACGCTGGTTGCACAGTTAAAGAAGTTCCAGCAACAATTAACAAATCAGCATCACTAATTATTTTGCAAGAATTAGAAAAAGCATCTTCAGGTAACATTTCACCATATAATACAACATCAGGTTTAATTATTCCACCACAAGAACATTTTGGAATATCCTTAGAATCAAATACATATTGGGCATCATACATCTTATTACATTTCAAGCAATGATTTTTAAGAATAGTACCATGTACCTCATAAACGTTTTTATTACCAGCTTTAGAATGTAATCCATCAATATTTTGAGTAACAACACCTAGTAACTTACCTTGATCCTCTAACTTTTTTAAATATTTATGAGTAATATTAGGCTCTACATTTAAACAATTAAAATTATCTTTGTAAAACTCATAAAAAGACTTTGTGTCATGATAAAACATTTCACTACTTAACATCATCTCAACTGGATATTTATATTTCATATTATATAAACCATCACTACTTCTAAAATCTTTAATTCCACTATCAGTAGAAACACCTGCACCACCAAAAAAAACTATTTTTTTAGAATTATCTATCATCTTTTGTAAGTCATCAATATTACTCATAAAAACACCTCTTAATAATTATAACAAAAAAAGACTTAAATAAGTCTTTTTATGATAATGATTCTTTTGAAACAATAATTACTGGTCTTAAATATAATTCAGTTTTAACACTAACAGATTTAATTACAGCTTTATTAGATTCATTAAATACTGCATATGCATTAGCACTATGATCTTTACCAGTAGTAGAAGAAGTAAGTAACCAATAACCCTCTCCTTCTTTTAATCCTTCGATTAACCAACTAGATAATTTCATTTTTTTAACTTCTTCTAAAGTAGCTAATCTAACTTTAAAATTATCACCTATAGTATTTATAGAACTTCCTTCAGTACTTATTGAAGAAATAGAACAAACGCCTTGATTAAAACTTATATTCTCATAACCTCCAGGAGAATTGTAAAAATCTAAATCTGATTTAGAAGGATCATATTCCTCATTAGTATTTAATAATCTCTCTAAACCATAATCATTGTAGAAGAAAGAATCAATAACTTCTAAATTTTTCCATGAAGATGTTAATTCATTAAGCTTTTTCATTGCATTAACAGGTCCACTTAAATTATTAACATCACTCCAAGAGGATTTTTCTAAATTATCAACAGGTAACAATGTAATATTTACTTCATCATTACCAACAACATAGAAAGGAGATTTGTTACTATCACTATTTTCATCTTCAGAAGATACATTATCTTCAACACCAACATTTATTTTTACACCTTTAACAAGTTGTGTAGAAGAAGCAACTTTAGTTGATGAAAGAAAGTCAACTTCTTCTATAGTTTTAACATTTTTAGGTTTATAAGCTTTTTTAGAAAAGAATACCATATAAATTATTAAACTAAGTAATAATACTATTAAAAGAATAATTGGAATAATTAAAACATTTTTCTTTTTCATATTTATCCTCCTCTAATATTCACTTGCAGGTCTACAAGCATCATTTGCACATAAGACACTATCACAGAATGGTCTAACACAAGATCCTCCATAACCCTGCCAATATTTATTAAATTGTGGTTTATGAGCTGGATCAAATGGTATATTAGTCATTCCATCTCTATCACACCAGCTATCACAAGGACATGTACGAAGTTCTGAATTACATCTAGCACCAGTGTATACATCGAAATAATAACAGTATCTACCTTTTTTACCCCAACCATTTCCATGGCCTACAGTACAAGGTCTGCTACCATCATCCCAACCATGATTACAATTTAACTTCTTATTAGTACAATTAGAATATAACCTATAACCTCTAGAAGATGAAGCTGAAACATTTCCTGCATTATCCCTAACAAATGCATAAACAGTATAATTAGTACCAGATCCCTCAGCAGCAGAGAATGTTGCTGAGAAACTATTAGAATTAGATGTATTAGCCCAATTACAATTATTAACATTATTGTTTAAAGAATAACAAACCTGTTTAACACCACTACCACCAGTATCAGATCCTGAAACAGAAATATTAACATATCTACTATTAAAGCTACGAGTACTTGCTACATTAAATGCTGATACTGTAGGTCTAGATTTATCTATCATTAAATGTTGTGCATTAGAAGCCGGACTATTTAATCCTCCTACTGTAACTGCTCTAAAGAAAACATATTTATTTCCTTCATATGAGAAGTTTTGACTAGATCTTATCCAATTAGACCAATTTGAATCAGGATCACTAGCTGGATTTAAATATCTTCCTTCATTCCTTCCAAATCGCGTATAATGGTCATTTAAAGAGAAGACACTACCTCCAAATGTATTTTTTAAATCCTCATATCTTGAATGATAGAATGCTACATCTAATCCACTATTTGATACACCATCTGTATTATTATATAAATCTGTCCATGAACAAGAACTTGAACTATTCGAATTAGAAATACAATATTGATATTTACTAATTTTTCCTAAAGTAGTTGATTCAGTTGTTACCCATATAACTCTATTAGTTGAATACCATCCATTTGCTCCACCAGTTATTACTGGAGCTGTTGGACGATCAATCTTTATCACTTTAGATACATGATCATCATTTCCTGCTTGATCTTTAACATAAAAATTATAAGTTCCTGCCGGAACAGTTATCGTCATGTTACAATTTTTCTTATCAGAACAACCATCTACATTTTTCCAATCAGAGTTTGAAGGAGCTTCACTAGTAACAAAAGCATATT
>CAMOKF010000042.1 GCA_946617625.1 uncultured Bacillota bacterium | reverse complement strand
TAATTATATTCATATCTTATAATAGGTGATTATATGAATAATTTAGTAGGTGTAATTGTTGATGCCGGTCATGGAGGTAATGATCCAGGTGCAGTATCTGGTAATTTAAAAGAAAAGGATTTAACTTTAAAAGCAGCTCTATATATGTATGATAGATTAAAAGATTTAGGGATTAATGCTAAGTTAACTAGAGAAGGAGATATCTCATTACCAAAAAACGAAAGAATAGCTAAAGTAAAAAGTCTATTTAATAATAGTCCTGGAGTAATACTAGTATCAAACCATATAAATGCAGGTGGAGGAGAAGGAGCAGAAATAGTATATGCATTAAGAAATACTCCACAGTTATCATCTATGGCATTAGATAATATTACAAAATCAGGACAAAAAGCTAGAGGAATATATCAAAGAGTACTACCTGAAAATCCTTCAAAGGATTACTACTACATTTTAAGAGAATCTGGTAATGTAGAACCTATATTAGTAGAATATGGTTTTATAGATAATACTAGTGATCAAAGAAAACTTACTAATAATATTACAGATTATGCGGAAGGAGTAGTAAAGGCAATTGCAGATTATGCTGGTATACAATATATACCACCTGGAGGAAGTAATGTAGATACAGAAGATACATATACAGTAAAAAGAGGAGATACTTTATATGGCATTGCAAGAAAATACAATTTAACAGTTGATGAGTTAAAATCATTAAACAATTTAATTGGTAATGAAATATATATAGGTCAAAAATTACAAATAAGACCAATACAAGGAAATAGTTATATAGTAAAAAGAGGAGATACTTTATATAGTATTGCAAGAGAGTATAATGTAAGTGTAAGTGACTTAAAAGCAGTAAACAATTTAAATACAGATATATTATATATAGGTCAAGAATTACTTATTCCATCAGAAGTAATAGATGATGAAATAATAGATGATGATATAGTAGATAGTAATATATATGTAGTTCAAAGAGGAGATAGCTTATATTCTATTTCTAGAAAGTTTAAAACAACAGTACAGGAGTTAATTGATTTAAATAATTTAGAAAGTAATACTTTATCAATAGGACAAGAATTAAAAGTTCCATCAGTAGATGAAGAAATATATATAGTCCAAAAAGGAGATACATTATGGAGTATATCAAAAAAATATAATGTCTCAGTTAACTCTATTAAAGAGAAAAACAATCTAACAGATAATATGTTATCGATTAATCAACAATTAATTATTCCATAAAAAAAACTTACTTACGTAAGTCTTTTTTATGCATTTTGTTTTCTAGCAAAGTATATTCCAGTACCAATGCCACCACATACTAGTAAGATAATAACTAATGAAAGAATATCATTACCAGTATTATTTTTAGTATCAGTAGTATCAGAATCTAAGAAGTCCATAATATTATATCTTTTACTAACTTCTTGTTCATACATTTCATTAATCTTATCAGTCATTTCACTTTCATAAGATGCATCGAATCCTACCCAAGAAGCATCACCAATAATTATGTATGGAACACCAGTAGCAGTATCTTCTTCACCTCTAGCTTTAGCAACTTTAGTCATTAAATTTGCATTATCTTCATTATACCAAGTTTCATAATCAACAATTTTGAATTTACTTCCTAATTCTTCTTCAATACTTTCAAACCATGCTTCAGCTTCTGCACAATGAGAGCAACCTTCACCTCTAAAGAAATAAACAATAACTTCTTTATCATCTTCTTCAGTTGTTACTTCTTCCTCTTCATCAGCAAAAACAGTGAATGGTAAAACTAATAAAGTAAGTAGAATTAAAAATAAATACTTAACTTTTTTCATAATAAAACCTCCTAAAAATATAATATCATAAATAAAATAAATATTTCTATAAAACAATTCAAATAATTAATATTTCATTATTTTTTCACAAATACTTTTTGTTTTAAGCTTTTTTTCTCAATATCAACAAGTGCATGATCAAAATTAACATCTAAACCACCTAAATAATCATTAATAGTATATCTAAAACCTAAAGTTAAACCCTTAGCATCAAATCTTTCGTTTAATGCCTCATTAAGTAAGTTCTTAGTAGCTTCAATATCTAATTCTTCAATAAATTTATTTTTGTTACCTAATTTATCAGTTATTTTACCTTTAACTATAGTTTTAAATAAAACGTTATAATGTAATTCACCATTATAAAATAAATCTACTTCTTTTAATCTATCTTGTACATTTTCTGTATAAAAATCAACTTTACAAGATTTTAATATGTAATTGTTTTTATAAAAATCTTTTATTACTTTTTTAATATTCTTTTCATATAAAATTATTTCCATAACTAAACCCTCTTTTATTATATATTTTCACAATTAAATTTAGGAATAAAACTACTATCTGCAGTTTCACCTTCTTGTATAAATGCATTACGAACACCTAATTCATATGCATAATTAACTACTTCATCATATTCAGAAGTAGTTATTTTTCGATTTAAATTTTTGTATTCTTCAAACTTCTTCATTGGAGTATATTGATTCATTATACTAATAAAAATATTATCTTTATATTTTTTATATAAATACTCAATTATTTTCTTAGCATCATCTATATGTCCAGGGAGAATTAATACTCTAACAATTAACCCTTTTTTCATAAGATCATTTTCAATAATAGGTTTTCCAACTTGTTTATACATTTCTTCAATAGCTTTAGTAGCATAATCAAAATAGTTATCACAATTAGAATATTTCTTTCCTAATTCATTATCATAATATTTTAAATCAGCTAAATATATATCGATGTATCCATCTAACATTTTAATGGTATCAACATTTTCATAACTACTAGTATTATAAACTATTGGAATATTTAATTTATCCTTACTCATATTTAAACTATCTATTATTTGTGGAACATAATGAGTAGGGGTAACTAAATTAATATTATGAGCTCCCATGTTCTGTAATTTAATAAAAATATCACTAAGTTTTTTATTACTTATTTCCTTACCATATCCTAATTCAGATATATCATTATTCTGACAAAAGATACATTTTAAATTGCAATGAGAAAAGAATACTGTACCACTTCCGTTAGAACCAGATATTATAGGTTCTTCCCATTCATGTAAACTATAATGTGCTAACTTAATATTTGAATTTGCTCCACATGCACCATTATGTTTATACCTATTAATATGACAATTTCTAGGACATAAAGTACAACATTCTAATATATCCATATATATACCTCTATTATTTCATTGTTTTACAAAGTTTTTTAGATTCTTTACTATAAGTATTAAAATCTATACATGATTTACCTTTTAAACTATTAGTAATTTTTTCATTTTCTAACATAGGCAATCTATGACAGCTAACAACTTGTAATAAATTTCTGACTCTATCTTTTGATAAAGTTAATTCATTATTAATTGAAGAATCAGATATTATTTCTAATTTATCTTTTAATAATGGATCATTATCATTAATAGCTGCTAAATTATTTTCTAGATATCTACCATCAGCTATACCTCTTAAGAAATTGATATAATCTAAATCTACATCACTATAAGCAGGTTTACCTAAATCATAATGAGTATTAACTAATAATAAGTTTAATGCATCTTCATTTAAAAGAATGTAATCATTCATTGATTCCTCTAATCCTATATTTAATTCTTTAATAAAGCTATCTTTATCCATTGATATCATAACTTCATTATTACAAATATCTTTTAAACTTTTATCTGATAAATAATCAGTAGAGTATACATCAATAATTGATTTAAATAATTCCTTTTGCTTTTTATCAGCTATTGCTTTACCTATACAGTTTGCTATATCATCATTATTTTCATTAAGTAATTTTTGTAAATAACTAGCATCAACACCAAGATCAAATGCTATTTCATTTAAAGAATATTCATTTAATCCCCAACCCATGTTATAACAATATTTTTTCATATAAATAATCCCCCTCAATTGCCTGCTTATTATATCATTTTTTTACTCTTTTGTCAAAAAAATAAATAATCCACAGAGTCTGTGGATTATTAAAAAATGATAAGAATCAAATAAATAATTATGATAATAATTGTGAAAAAACAAACCATAAAGAAGAAAGAAGCAAAATCACTGTGTTTCTTTTCTAAAGAATCTATTTTTTCATTATAGTTATTTGGGTATTTTATTTTAATTCTTTCTAATTTATTTTCTAATAACTTTATATAAATAATATTATCTAGAGCCATCCATATAACTCTATTAGCAATTATTAATAATAGATTAAGAATAGATGAAAAACCAGGTAGTGGGAAATAATTATTAAAAGTAAAACAAAAATAGAATAAAAATAAATCTAAAAAGTATAACAAAGAACCTTCTATATAGAATCCTTTAATAAAAATATATAAAGGTCCAAATAATAATCTAGGTAACCAATTCTTATTTCTAACAATTTTATCATAGTTGTCACCTAAATAAGTTTCTAGTAGAGTAGTCTCGCCTCTCTTATTTTTATCAATATAAGTATCTTTATCTGGCATATATCCACAGAACATACAAAAGTCTTTTTTATTCTCTTTTCCACATTTAGGACATTTCATATTATCACCTAAATTAATTATATAATTATGTATTATAAAATTCCACAAAAAAAGGACTTATAGTCCTTGGAAATTAGAGTCAGTCTTTTTACAAATGACTATTCTATTACTATTTAGTGTATGTAATTCTAAAGCATCATAATCTGGAAAATAAAACATAGCATATTTTAATGTCTCAGTATAATCATCACCATTTTTCTTATCAATATATAGATTAAGAGTATATTTATTATAATCATATTCATCGGCATTATATAAGTCCATTGATCCAAATTCATAATCTGTTCCCTCTGTTATTATATAAGAGCCTGAATAATTATTAGTTGAACTACCTAAATAAAAATTATCGTCATCATCCAAACTCATAGTCATATTATAAGTTACATTAGTATTATAAGGCTCTGAAGCTCCACATGTATAATCACCAATATATTCAGCTTTTTCTGTTATAGAAGATTCAGATTCACTAGCAACACTAAATGCTAAGACAAATGCAAAAATTATTATAGCTTTTATTATAAGACCGATGATTAAACCAATTATATTTAGAATCATTCCTAAAGGTCCTTTTTCTTTCTTAGCTTTAATACCTAATACTAATCCTATAATAGATATTATTAAGTTTAATCCAAGAAAAGTTAAAGCAAGTATTATTGAAATAACACCTAAAATAATTGAAGCTGTATAATTACCATTACTTTGTTTATTAGTATTATTGTAATTATAATTGTAATTCATATTAGGTGTCTGTTGATAATTACCATTATAATTCATGTTTTGATTTTGATTATTCATTTGATTGTTTTGATTTAAAGGATTACCACAATTAATGCAGAAATTTACTCCTTCTTGATTATTAGTTCCACATTTACTACATAACATAATATAGCCTCCTTAATATAAATTTATTATATCAAATAAAGATTAAAAACAATATAAAAAACGACATAAGTCGTTTTTATTTTAATAATTCACTAAGTTTTTTCTTTTCTTCTTCTAATTTAGTTCTATCAGCTTCAACAATATTAGCTGGAGCTTTATTAACATAGTTTTCATTAGATAATAATTTCTCACGTCTAGCTATACTATTTTTTAAATCTTCTATTTGTTGTTTCTTTAGAGCTTTATCAGCTTCAGTTTCTATCTTTTCAAAATATATAGTAGCTTTAATTCTATTAGAGAATACTTTATAAGCTTTTAATCCTAAAGGTTCTTTAACTAAATTATTATCTAGTTTTAACATCTTAACTATTAATTCATTATCATCAGTAGTATCAAACATTACCTTAGCTTCTTTACTTATATTATTTTCAGCCTTAGTATTTCTAAAGTTTTTAATAAATTCAACTGCATCATCAACAGCTACTTCTTCATTATCAAATACTAATTTTTTATTATATTTTGGATAAGTACTAATCATTATACTTTCTGTTTCTTTTATAGGTAACATAGAATAAATTTCTTCAGTTACAAAAGGCATAAATGGATGTAACATTTGTAATATACCAGTTAATACAAAACATAAAGTAGATTTAGTAGCAACATCATTTAATGAATATTTAGCCATCTCTATATAATAATCACAGAATATATTCCATGTAAAATCATAGAATTCAGAAGCTGCGATATTAAACTCATATTTATCCATATGTTTAGTCATAGATTTAACTAATTTTTCATATTTAGATAATATCCATTTATCTTCATCTTTTAAGTTATCTAATTTTATTTCTTTTAAATCTTCTATATTCATTAATACAAATCTAGAAGCATTCCATATCTTATTAACAAAGTTCCAAGTAGAAGCTATTTTTACTTCATCAAATCTTAAATCTGTACCTAAAGCTACATCAGTAGTTAGATAATATCTTAATGAATCTGCTCCATATTTTTCTACCATGTCGAATGGATCAATTCCATTACCTAAAGATTTACTGAACTTACGTCCTTGTTTATCTCTAATTAATCCATGAATAATAACATCTTTAAATGGTCTTTTACCAGTTAATTCTAATGATTGGAAAGTCATTCTATTTACCCAGAAAGGAATAATATCATAACCTGTAACTAAGCAATCATTAGGGAAATATGCTTCCATATCTTTAGTTTTTTCTGGCCATCCTAGAGTAGAGAAAGGCCATAGAGCAGAACTAAACCATGTATCAAGTACATCTTCATCTTGTACCCAACCTTTTCCTTTAGGAGCTTCCATTCCTACGTATACTTCATCATCTTTATACCATGCAGGTATTCTATGTCCCCACCATAATTGACGAGATATACACCAGTCATAAGTGATTTCCATCCAGTGATTCATAGTTTTTTCATATCTTGTAGGAACAAAGTTAACTTTAGTTTCCTTATTTTTTTGATTAGATAGAACAGCATCTGCTAAAGGTCTCATCTTAACAAACCATTGTTTAGATAAATATGGTTCAACCATAACTCCAGTTCTTTCACTATGTCCAACAGAGTGAGTCATTTTTTTAACTTTAAGAAGTAATCCTTGTTCTTTTAAATCTTTTAATAACTCTTCACGACATTTCTCACGAGTCATTCCACAATATTTTAAAGCGTTTTCATTCATTGTAGCATCTTTATTCATAACTACAACTCTTTCAAGATTATGTCTATTACCGACTTCAAAGTCATTAGGATCATGAGCAGGTGTAATCTTAACACATCCAGTACCAAATTCTGGATCAGCATGATCATCTCCAATAATAGGTATCTTTTTACCTACTATAGGTAGTATTACATACTTACCAATTAAATGTTTATATCTCTTATCATTAGGATTAACAGCTACAGCAGTATCTCCAAATAATGTTTCAGGACGAGTAGTAGCAACATCTAAATATTCATCAGTTCCATCAATAACATATTTTAAATGATAGAATGCACCTTCAACATCTTTATAAATAACTTCTTCATTACTTAAAGCAGTTTGAGCAGCAGGATCCCAGTTAATAATACGTTCTCCTCTATATATTAATCCCTTATTATAATAGTCAACAAATACTTTTCTAACTGCTTTATTTAAATCCTCATCTAAAGTAAATCTTTCCTTAGTATAATCAACAGATAATCCTAAAGCACCCCATTGATCTCTGATTGTTCCACCAAATTCTTTAGTCCAATCCCAACAAGCTTC
>CAMOKF010000041.1 GCA_946617625.1 uncultured Bacillota bacterium | reverse complement strand
TCTATTTTATTGGTTCAATAACTGTTTTACCACCCATATATGGTTGTAATACTTTAGGTATTTTAACACTACCATCTTCTTGATAGTTATTTTCTAATACTGCGATTAATCCTCTAGGAGTAGCAACAACAGTATTATTTAATGTATGTAAATAATAAGTTCCATTTTCTCCTTTAGCTCTAATACCTAAACGTCTAGCTTGAGCATCTCCTAAAGTAGAACAACTTCCAACTTCAAAGAATTTTTGTTGTCTTGGACTCCATGCTTCAACATCACATGATTTAACTTTTAAGTCAGCTAAATCTCCACTACAACATTCAAGTTGTCTAACTGGAACATCCCAACTTCTAAATAAATCAACAGTTAATTTCCACATTTTTTCATACCAATCCATTGAATCTTCTGGTTCACAGATTACTATCATTTCTTGTTTTTCGAATTGGTGAACTCTATATAAACCTCTTTCTTCTAGACCATGAGATCCACCTTCTTTTCTAAAACATGGAGAATAACTTGTCATATTAATAGGTAAATCTTCTTTTTTAATAATTTGATCTTTAAATTTACCAATCATACTATGTTCAGAAGTTCCAATTAAATATAAATCTTCACCTTCTATTTTATACATCATTGCTTCCATTTCAGGGAAACTCATAACACCAGTAACTACATCACTATGAATCATAAATGGAGGTATTGCATAAGTAAATCCATTATCAATCATATAATCTCGTGCATAAGCAAGCATTGCTTCATGAAGTCTAGCTATATCACCTATTAAATAGTAAAATCCTTCACCACTAGTTCTACCAGCACTATCTTTATCTAAACCATTAAATCTAGCAATAATATCTGCATGATGTGGAACTTCATATTTAGGTACTACAGCTTCTCCAAATCTTTGAACTTCAACATTCTTAGTATCGTCTTCCCCAATAGGAACTGATGGATCCATTATTTGTGGAATAACCATCATTATTTCTTTAATACGAGCATTTAATTTAACTTGCTCTTCTTCTAAAGATTTAATCTCATCACCCATATTAGCAATTTCAGATTTAATAGCTTCAGCTTCTTCTTTTTTACCTTGAGCCATTAGTTTTCCAATTTCACTACTTTTTCTATTCTTTTCAGCTTTTAAATTATCGGCTTTAACTTGTACATCACGTACTTTAACATCAAGTTCTTTTACCTCATCAACTAAAGGTAATTTCTCATCTTGAAATTTCTTTTTAATATTTTCTTTTACTAATTCTTCATTTTCTCTTATTAATTTAATATCAATCATTTTATATTTCCTCTTTTCTTTTCTCTATTATTTTTTAATTTATTATATAGTTTATTAGCATTACCACTAATTATTTTATCAGTAATATCAATTCCGAATCTATTTATTAAATCTCTACTAAGATCATTATTAATATTAGAATAATCATATATTTTCCTAGTTCCATATACTGGATCAGCATCTTTACAAAAATCCATATCATCAGTTGCAACCATAACATTATTAAAGCCTAATATTTTAGAAGCATATTCAATATGAGAAAGATAATACTCTTTTACTATCTTATCATCGTTTTCTAAAGACTTATCTACTACAAAACTTCTATTAGAAAAAATTCCTAGCATACCATCTATACTCTTTAATCTTTCTAATTGCTCATCTTCTAAATTCCTATCTCTATCACATAATGATCTAACATTAGAATGAGAAGCATATGCAACTACATCAATACCACTCGATCGTTTTTCCTCTATTAAATCTACTAAATCATTAAATGTATTTTTATTAGCATGAGATAAATCTATACCCATTCCTAAATCAATTGCTTTATTTATTAATTCTCTTCCTAATTGAGTTAACCCTTTATCGCTTCTGTTCCCAGATGCATACTTACTTTCAGTATTCCAACAAATAATTAATGAATCAAGACCAGCATCATATATTTTTTCTAACTCATTATTATCTTTAATATAATCTGCTCCTTCAATACTATAAAGTATATTAGTATCAGGTAAATAAGTATCTAATACTTCTTTTGCTTTAATAAACATATCAAGTACAGATACATTATCTCGATAATAATTAGAACATACCTCTTCTTTCATTTCTTCTTTACTCATAAAATAAAGATTAGCTATTACAGAAGTAACATTATTATCATTAAAATACTTAGATATTTTATCTAGATAACTATAATCACCAGTAAGATAAGCTTTATATGCAATTGTTAATAAGTCATAATGAGTATCAAACATATAACTACCTCCCCTCAAAAAACAAAAAAAGAATGGTACTAAGGAGTGCATAATACACGGTACCATCCTTTATTTAACTTAATTTATATAACGGTAAACCCGGAGTCTATTAAACTCATCTATAGAGTAGACAAATAAGTATTTTATATCGTTTACACCAACCACGAAATCTCTATGATAAAATCACTTATTATTAGTTCTAATTATCGACTTATGAGTAATATATTACTATATTTTAAAAGAAAAATCAACTTTTTTTGATACATGCAGTAGTATGACTAGGAACATCTATTGAACTTTTCAATTTTTTAACAATTCTATAATCAAGATCTTCTTTATATAAAACATCTTTAAATCCATAAGTACCATCAGTAATACTTACATAGTATCTTTTATTACCATTCTCATCAAATGTAATTTTTATATTACCAGTAAAATAATTAAATGTATAAAGAGAAGTAAATGTCTTAAAATAGTCATCTGAATATTCAAAACTATAATTAATTATTTCATCACTATTACATTTAGTTGTAATTTCTTCATCTACTTGTTTAATCATTTTATCAACTTGTCTAATATAACTTTTTGCTCTAAAAGTAGTAACTACATCAATAATAGTTTTATAGTTTATCACACCAACAACTAATAAAATAATAACTAATATAGTAGAAATTTTCTTAGTAAATTGATATCTTCTAACATTAGCAGTTCTTCCCTTAGAATCTACTTTAGTTCTTTTAGCTTCTTCTTTTTCTTTTATTTTATCTTCTTTAACTTTTAATTTCTTTCCTAATGAAAAGATTGGCTTCATTGAATCATTTTTTTCATTTAAATAATTTAATTCTCCACAATGCATACAACATCTAGCATTTTCTTTCATAGGCCTTCCACATTTTGGACATGGAATCATCTTTTCAACACCAAAAACACTATTTTTACGATTTAATTCTTCTTGTACTTGCTGTTCATCCAAGGCTTTCAATTCTTCATCTAAATTTACATCTTTATTTAGTGCCATAGTAATCACCTCTACTATTATTATTGTAACATATAAATAAAAATAAACAACAAATAAAAAAAGCCTAAGCGGCTTCAATAATTAATTTAATAGCAGTTCTTTCTTCTCCATCAATAGAGATATCTGAAAAAGCTGGAATACATACTAGATTTTTACCAGATGGAGCTACAAAACCTCTTGCGATAGCAATAGCTTTTATTGCTTGATTTAAAGCTCCTGCTCCAACAGCTTGTATTTCTACAATGCCTTTTTCTCTAAAAACATTAGCTAAAGCTCCTGCTACACTATTTGGATTAGATTTACTACTTACTTTTAATGTTTCCATTGTTTCCTCACTTTCATAATTAATAATATGAAACAAAAAAATAAAATATGCATGCATATTTTATTCTTCTGTATACCATGTAGTAGCAATAAATCTATTTTCTACTTCTACTCCATCCTTATAAACATGTAAAAATGAATTATATCCTCTTTGACCTATTCTTACAGACTCTGTTGCATACTCATATCCACCTTTAGCATTGCTGTTAGACCAAAATTCAACATGAGCTCTACCACCTTCAGAATAAGCTTTTATATAAATAGGATATTCATAAGTATTCTTAAATTGCATATCAGCACACCATCCACTAGAATAACTAGCAACAGTAGCATCTAATCCACCAGCTACATATAAACTCTTCTTAGCGTGAGGATATCTTTTAACTATTTCTAATCCACCTAATAAAGCAGCATTATAAGTTGTTGTAGCAATTTGACAAACACCATTACCAACAAACTCATAGTAGAATACATATCCAGCTTTATTAAAAGGACCAGCTTTTTCACAATAACTAAATATTTCTCCAGGATTAACTACTGTACCATTAATATATCCTAAAGCAGTATTTAAATTAATATTTCTAAGATATGTATTAGGCATAAAATCAGTAACAAAAGAAGAAGTCATAGTATCAATAGTAGCATATGATTCATTATTAACAGCTTTATCTAATTCACCTAATAAAGTAATTTTGGTATCACTATTAATACCAATATCTAATTGTTTAATTAAAGCATCATATGTACTATCAACATTAATAGAAAATGAATCAGTACCATTTTCATATCTAATACCACCATCATCAACAAAATGACCATCAACTCTAACAGTATCATTTTCTTGCTTCAATCTATTTACAAAATTTTTAACATCTTCATCATTGTAAGAAAAAATATAATTATAATTAATCTTTTTCTTATCATTAATACTCTTTAACTTACTAGAGTAACTTAGTTTCTTCTGATTACTTTTTATATTATCAATAATCTTTTTATTATCTAAACTAAGTCCTATATCTGAATACTTATAACCTACTTCTTTATTATTAATATTAAATACTAATCTTTTATCATTAACTACTCCATTTAAGAAAGTTATAAATTCATCTAACGATTCATAAGAATAGTCTCCAATAGAATAATCTTCTAAATAAGAATTAGGTAATACATAATCATTATATTTTAATACAGTAGTAAAGTTATATATAACTAAAATAGCATAAGAAAAGATAAGGACAGTAATAATAATACAAGCAATTAATTTTCTTCTACTATAATTAATAACCTTATCTTTCATAAATACCCCTACCTATTTCAAATATCTTTTTATTTTTGTAGTAATTACATTATACCCTTCATCTGATAAATGGAATCCATCAGTAGTATAATCTAGTTTTAATCCTTCATCTTCTTCACTATAAAGATCACTATATAAATCTATATAAGTAACATCATTTTCTTCACATATTTCTTTTATACTCTTATTAGCATTCTCAATAACAGCATTTGTTCTTCCATCTACTTCTTCTGATTTAATAATTTCATCATCAGAATCATTTATAGGATAAATAGATTCAACATATATTTCTGCAAAAGGTCTATTATTTTTTATTTCTTTAATAATAGAACTTATATATTTAACAATAGTTACCGTACTATCATCTCTAGTAAAATCAAAAGTACCAACTTCTATAAATACTTTAGATGGATTATAAATATAAATATAGTTTTTCAAATTATCATATAACTCATGAGTAGTTAAAGAATCATTACTACTATTAACTACTGGAGAATCACTATAATACTCTTTTAAATCATATTCTTTAGTAAGGATATCTCCTACAAATAAATAATTCTCATCTACTATTTTTTTCTCATTTTTATCCTTATTAATTTCTTTACTAGTATTTTTCTTATTAACTTCTTCAGTTTTCTTTTTATCTTCTTTAATAGAATTTAATTGATAAGCAGATGCTACTGCTACTAAGATAACTCCACATATAATACATAAAACTAATAAAGAAGCTTTTAAAGAAAAAGGTATATTTCTTTCTACTTTTTCTTTTATATTATCTTTCTTCAAAGAGTCATTAATCTTTTTAGCTTTCTTCTCTTTACTTTTTTTATTAATTCTTCCTTCTAAAAAACTAGTATCTAAACTATCTAATTCAGTCAATCTTTCATCATCAAATTTTAAATCATAACCATTTGTCTTATTTAAATCTTTTATATCTTCTTCTTTAGATTCACTAAATTCTTTTTCAATAGATTCCTCAACAGTTTCATTACTTTCTTCTTTTAACTTAGTTTGTCTTTCTATTTCTTCTTGCTTTTCAATCTCTTCAATATCTATCTTCTTAAAGTTATTTGTACGCTCAATTTCCTCAACATAAGAATCAACTCTTTTTAACTGTTCAGCATTATTCTTCTTAACATTAGTTTTCTTCTTAGTTTTTTTCTTATTATTACTCTTAGTATTATTATTTTTCTTATTACTATTAGTATTTTTTACTATTTTTTCTTCTGCCATACAACAACCTCTTTCTACACTACTTAAGTATATCACAAAAAAAGAAAAATTTAGATTTTTCTTTTTTAAAATATCATATTAAGTTCTTTATTTCAAGATTATACATCTTTTATTTACACTAATTCATATGAACTATCATATCTTCTAAATAACAATTATTATAATATTGATGGAATATTAAAGACATAACATATTTTTCTATCTCTTTCTTTATTTCTTTAGAAGCTTTACGATAAGCTATTCTAAAATACATTCCAAGTTCAGGTAAATCTGGAACTATATCAATATCTAAATCATGAGATACCTCAATAATTGACTTAATTACATTAAATGCTTGTAAATAGTCTGAAGCATCTATATAAGTCCTAATCTCATCAAAATAAGAATCATATAATTCAAAAAACTCATCTTTTAATAAATAACAATTATATAAATTATTATAATAATAATCATATTCTTGCTTAGGAACATATTCTATAAATGTTTTTTCTAGATCATCCATATCAAAATCTGTATTTGCTAAACCCTTATCAGATAAAATATATTTCTTCAAAGCTTCTGCTGGTATCTTCTTTATTAAATCCTCTTCACTTAGCTTTTTAGCTGGAACATAAGGCTTTAATTCTTTTTCTTCATAATCATTATTTTCAATAGCTAATAATGTAGCATATTCATGCTTACAATTATCTTCATAAGGACAATCACAACTCATTAGAGTTTCATCTTCATTAGCAACTACTCTTACAGTATAATCATCACATCCAGATACAGAAGCAACAAAAACATTTCCTAACTTATTTACTTTAGTAACTCTACCCTCATCATAATATTTTTCTCCTTTAGAAATAATTTCATCAGAGAAATAACAAGCATTATCACTAGCTATATTATTAAGTATAACATCATCATTTTTTTCAAAAACTTCATCAAACATTTATACCCCTCCTTACACTATCATTATAGCATTAAACTTCTTCTTGCTCAATTATATTATGTATACCATATTTATTAGTAAAATATAATGTAAATAATAGTAATATTATTAATATAAATACAATAGTAGACACAATCATATTAAAAGTATAATTATTAACAAATAAATAATAAGAGCCACCACATAATATAGCAAATAATAATAAAGCAAATCCCATTACCATAAAAGTATTATAGTTTTCTCTTAAAGAATTAGCTTCATCATCCCATATTAATTTAGGTTGAATAGAATCAATCAAAGTACCTAACATAGATATTAATAAAACACATAATAAACTAATTAGATAAAAAATAAGTATATAAATAAAATCTAATTTTATAATTATAAAAAATATAGTAGTAAATATATTAATACCTATAAAACTAATTAATAAACTAACAACAACTTTAACATTCCATTGAATAGAATAATGTATTGGTACATACTTAATAAAATTAAAGTAAGATCCATCTCTTGAAAAAGAAGATGAAGATATACTATTTAAAGCAGGTATTAATATAGATACACCAATAATAAATATTAATAATATAGTTAAAAAATTATTAGAATTATTAATACTTATCATAGTATTTAGACTCATATTATCAAAACATATCTTATATATTAAATATACAAATATAGGCCATATAAAATT
>CAMOKF010000040.1 GCA_946617625.1 uncultured Bacillota bacterium | reverse complement strand
AAGCTCTTGCACAAACATCTATATTATCAAAAAACTCATTATAACTAATTCTATTTTCAAAATAGTTTAAAGCAATAAAATCTTTGTCTTCTCCTACCTCATCTATCATATATTCATAAATAGACTTAGTAGTAAATTTAATACTTCTTTCTTCTCTAGAATAATAGTCAAGCCATGGCTTATCTCTATGATTCTTAAATAACTTTGTAAATAAATCTTTAAATAATCGCATATGTAATCTCCTCTATATATATTATTAATAGAACCTAAAAATAATTATAGCATAATCAACTTCTATTTAAAATAAAAACCAAATACAACTCCACAAATACCACCCATAATATGTCCTAAGTGTGATACATTATCATTCTTTTTAAATAACCCTTTAAACACTTCATCTACTATATAGAAAAGTATAATTAAAACTAAAGTAATAGGTATTTTACCAGTCTCTAGATTAACAAAACTACTTAATACAATAAGCATAAATACTTCTCCAGAAGCACCATATATTCTAGTATTCTTACTAAATAGTTTATTAGCAACTCCTCCTACTAAAGCAGTAATAAGTAACATTATAATTAAATTATAACTACCATATTTTTCTTCTACCATTGGACCTATAAGTAATATTTGTAAAAAATTATGAGTAAAATGTTCCCAACTACCATGTCCTAAAGCATGAGTAAAAAATCTTATATAAGTAATTGGATTTAATAAAGAAGAATTAGAACTAGTAGAAAAGAATCTCTTAGTACTTTCTCCTTTAGTAAGAGTATGAATAATCATAACTCCAAAGCAAATAAAAAAATAAGTAAGTATAACTAAAGAATTATATTGAAAATAATCTAAATACTCCATATTATCACCATTTTAATTATACAAAAAAAGTAGAATAAATTCTACTTTTTTTAAGCTAACATACAAAAGTTGATTTAATTACTCCTAATTCTTTAGTTTCAGGAATATAGTAATATCTTAGTCCTCTACCATTTTTTCCTTCTTCTACACTAGTATCCTCTACCATAAAATAAATACCTGTTTTATTATCAATTGTATTCCATCCAGAAGAATAAGTAACATAGGAATAAGTTTGTTTTTTGTCAAAAAACTTAGTAACTACATTGTCTTCTAAATCAACTATATTAACAACATCTTGATCTTCTACTATGACATAATCATTAATTACCATTAATACTTTATCATGCATATTACTAGTAAATATATAATTACCATGATTATCATAAGTAATAAATGTATTTCCTCTAAGTACAGTAATAGTATCATTACTATTAATACTATATTTATAATTATCAAAATCTTCTATTAAATAATCATATTCTTCATTTAAGAAGTATCCTTTAGACTCTGTTGGATCTCCAGTACTAACTAAGAATAATTCATTATCTCCAATAGTAACTTCTTTAATATAATTACCATCTCTAAATGCATTAACTTCTTCTCCTGTATTTTGATTAATTAAATATATTGTATTCTTATTTTTAGTACTTTTAATAGCTGCAAAATAACCTCTAGATACCATCTTAGGAGTAGTATAGTTACCATTATATATAAAATCAGTAACAATCTTACTCTTATTAACTAAATAATAAGCACCATTTCCATCATCTTTGTTTAAATACAATGCATAAGGTTTATTATTACTATCATTTATAATATCTATATTAGAATAATTCTTAGTACCAATACCTTCTATTTTTTTCTTACTTTTACTTACTGGATTATAAAAATAATAATCTCCATCTTTAATAACTACAACTTTACTTTTATTATTATTAGGATGATATCCAATACAATCTTCATTATCACAATTATAAGTATCAACTAATTTAGGATACTCCGTATCAAACTCTATTTTTGTATTTAAAGCATAATATAAATTAAGGTCAATATCTTTTTCAATGTTCTGATATATATAAATTTTATTTTTACTTTCTTTAGGTTTTTCAACCTTTTTACCATAAGTATATTTAAACTTATTAGAATATCCATCTATACTACAATTATTTAAATAAATAGATCCATCATAGTTTACAATACTATCTTTACAAGTTACATCATAATTAGGAAAACTAATAGTACTTTCTATTTCAGAAAATAAAGGAACTTTCTTATTATTATTTTCCATATAAGTAGTAACAGATGAAGTAACAGCTTCTGCATACCCATTTAAAATAAAACTAAATTTTTCTTCACTAATAACATCTTCATCTAAGTTATTATCAGTATTATCTCCTCTACCATATAAAATATACATACCTAATAAAAATAAAAGAAAAACGACTATAGTTATAAGTAATATAATAATTACTTTTATTCTATTATCTCTATCATTATAAGAGTTATCATCATCACCTATCATTTTATGATAGCTTTCTACTCCTTTTAATTCTTCTTCATATTCAATGATATTTTGTTTTTCCTTATCAAATATTTTTGTTTTATCATTGTTATCTTCCATCTATAGCACCAACTCTCTATTAAATAGATTATAACACATAAATAAAAAAAGATACATAAGTGTATCTTTAATTATTTACTCTTTGTCTAATCATATAAGTTTCCATAGTTATTGCTTCAAAAGTATAACCATTATCTTTTCCATACTTAATTATATTTCTTAAAGCATCTCTAGTATGGGTTTTAATATCATGACATAATACCATATTAGGTCTATCATGACTTAAATTATTTACTACATTTAAGTATACTTGATTAGGATCAGTAGTACCTCCAGCATCACCTGATGAAATATTCCAATCATAGTATCTATAACCTCTATTTAAGACTTCAGTAGTTAAATAAGACATTATACCATTACTATATCTACGACTTATTGTATTAGAACTACCTCCAGGGAATCTTATTATTCTAGAATCAATTCCAGTAATATTAAATACTCTATCATGTACAGATTGTAAATCATTAAAGTAAGAATCAGCTGATGCATATACAGTAGCATAATCATGTGTAGCAGTATGTAAAGCGACAGTATGTCCCTCATCAGATTCTCTTTTAATTAAATAATCAGGGCCTTTATTAGTTACAAAGAAAGTAGCTTTAACTCCTTCTTCTTTTAATATATCTAATATTACATTTGTAGTTCCTTCTTGAGGTCCATCATCAAAAGTTAAATAGATAACCCCAGGTTTCTTAACTCCACTATCAGGAGAAATACTATTAGTAACTTTAAACTTTCTAGAAACAGAAGCACTATTAGAAGCACTATCACTTACACTATAAGTAACAGTATATTCTCCAACTGTATTTGTATCAACATCTCCCTCTATTTTAACTTTATCAGTAATATCTCCATCACAATTATCAACTGCACTATATCCAGGATCAGTAAATCTACTACCTACAGTATAAGTAACTTCATTTAACCCATTAAGATTAATAACTGGACTTTCAGTATCTTCATAAACTAATTTACGAGTAACTTTCGAAATATTGGAAGAAGAATCTTTTACTTCATAAGTTATTTTATTATCTTGAGCAGTAACAACTACTTTTTTAGTTAAATCTCCATCTACATTATCTAAAGCGCTATATCCCTGCTCTTCATACTTTTTATTAGGACATAATTTAACTTCTTTATCTCCTTCTAAACTAATTACAGGTTTAGATGAATCAACTACTTTAACAACTCTTTTTTTACTAATAGGAATAATAAAACCTTTAAGTTTATAAGTAACTTCATATTCTCCTAATTTAGAAGTATCAACATTACTATTAATATCTAAATTATTTGTAATATCACTTCCTAAGAATCTAACTTTAGCTCCCTTTTCTACATAAGAATCTTTATAGTTTAATACAACTACTTTCTTACCAACTAAATTTATTTTAGGAGTAAGAATTAAAGTAGCAATAATCAAAGCAACAACCGGTATAATAATAAAATCTACTACTTTAAATTTAAAGATTTTAAATAACGTTTCTTTAGAAAAAAACTTTTTCTTCTTTCCTTTTTTCATACTACCACCACTACTAAACTACCTATATTATACCACTTTATATAAAAAGAAATATAAAAAAGAATTTATAATTAAATAAATTCTCTAGGTATCCTATCAGACAAAGTACAAAGTACTTCATAATTAATTGTATTATATCTATTAGCTATATCATCTAAAGTAATACTATCATTATCAAAAATATATACTGTATCTCCTACTTTAACATCAATATCAGTAACATCTATCATACAACTATCCATACATACACTACCTAATACTTTGCATTTTACTCCCTTAACTATTACTTCTCCAATATTGGTATTAGTTCTCCTAAATCCATCAGCATATCCTATCGGAATAGTTGCTACTTTCATCTTTTTATTACTAATAAACTTGCGTGAATAACTTATACTTTCCCCTGCTTCTACTTCTTTTAAATAAGTAATAGCTGTTTTTAATTTACAAATAGGTTTAATATCAATTATCTCACTACTTCCAGGAAAAGATTCATAACCATAAATAATTATTCCAGGTCTAACTAAATTAGTAAATTCATTAATATATTTTAATAATCCATTGGAAGCACTACAATGAATATATTTTAAATCAAAGTGTTCTCTAACTATTTTTAAAGCATCTCTAAATCTATTAATTTGATTCATAGTATAAATATTATCATTATCCGCACTACTTAAATGAGTATATATTCCTTCTACTTTAATATTAGGATTATTCTTAATAATATTAATAACTTCTTCTAAATCATCTATCTTAATACCAGTTCTATTCATACCAGTTTCAATCTCTAAGTGAGCTCTAATAGGAACATTAATATTTTTAATAAAAGATATTTCACTAATACCTACAATTAAATCATATTTAGAGATATCATCTAACTCTAAAATAGAAGGTTGATTTAAAACAAATATATCATTATTATATCCATTATTTCTTAAGTCTATTGCTTCATCTACTATAGCTACTCCAACTATATTAAAATTATTTATAATATCAATTCTTTTATTAATATGAGTACCATATCCATTAGCTTTAATTATTGGCATAATCTCCTTATTACCAACAAATTTCTTAATATTATTTATATTATCTAAAAAAGCATTAGTATCAACTACTAACTTAGTAACTCTATTACTCATATATATCACCCAATAAAATTATATCATAAAAGAAAAGAATTATTCTAAAAAGAAAAGAAGTACATTTAAACTTCCTTTTTGTAATTTATTAATGCCATAGCTATTTGATCTGGACAAGATGTGTCTTTAAAATTACATTTAATTCCTTTTAACTTATTTATAATAGTATCAATATCCATTCCCTTAATTAGAGAACTAATACCTTTTAAATTACCATTACAACCTCCAATTACTTTTAAATCCTTAACTATATTATCTTCTATATCAAATATCATTTCTTTTGAACAAACTCCTTTAGGAGTATACCTATATTCCATATCTAACTATTAATTATATCTATAATTTCCTTTCCATGTTTTTTTATTTTAATTTCACTCAATAATTTATAATCATATAAATCATCAATACTTTTAGGTCTAATTACTAATAAATCTTCCATCTCACTATTATTAAATACATAATATGTAGGAACATTAAGTAACTTAGATCTATCTTTTCTAAAATCCATTAATATTCCTCGTAATTCATCATTAGATCTATAATCATTACTAATATTATTTTCATTATTAATTTTAATACAACTATTATGAGCTTCTAAAAAAGCATCAGCCCATGATTTCATAGTTTTATCACTCATTAATTCTTCTGCTTCAGTATTATCAATATCCCTTTTTAAATAATCAATTAATCTATCTATCTTAATAACATCTTTCTTTATATCTTTAGGAGCAAATTTATCATTTACTATAGACTTTTTATTTGCAATAACACATATAGCTTTATTCCATTTATTAAAGTTTTTTTCCCTTATCCCACTAAATAATCCTTTATTATTTAAAGACCATCTCTTATGAACTAAATCTAAATGTCTTTTAGACTGTCTAAGAGGAGAATACATACCTTCAACTACCATCTTCTTACCATTATAATAGGATCTAACAAAGTCACCATTTTCGTTAATAGTAATATTTCCAATCAAGTTTTTACATTCAATATAATATATTTTAGCAGGAGTAATAACAATATAGTCAATTTGACAAGTTAAATCTTTATATGTGAGAAGTATATCATGTAATATATACATTCCAAAAGGAGCAGTACTTAATTCATACTCTATTTGTTTTTCTCCTTCTAAACCTAAAGTAGTAGTTAATAACTGACTATCTAAATAACTATTATTAACACCATTATTCTTCATATGATTTAAAGATTTTATCTTGTTTTCTAAATCACTATTTGTTTTTATAAATACAGGTTCCTTTAGTCTATTAAATATCACACTACCACCTCTATTTTATTATAACATAAAAAAAGATCAATAAAGATTTATTGATCTAAAGTTACAAATTTACTTAAAGTATCTTGTAATATTTGCTTATTAATTGGTTTAGAAATATATTCATCAAAACCTTCACCTAAGTATTTCTCACGAGAACCTTCCATAGCATCAGCTGTTAAAGCTATAACAGGAGAATTGAAACCTACCATTTCTTTTAATTTCTTCATAGTTTCTACTCCATTCATTTCAGGCATCATTATATCCATAAAAATAACAGAATACTTATTATCATCTTTAACTTTATCTAAACATTCAAAACCACTATCAGCAGTTTCTATTTGAAAGTTAAAATCTTGCAACATTTTTGAAGCAACTTTTAAGTTAATCTTATTATCATCAACAACCATAAAACATTTTTCTGAAGTTGATTCACTTAAAGTAGTTGGCGCTTCACTAACATTATTTTCAGAAGAAACAGTATCTATAGTTTCTTCATTAGTAGAAACTTCACTTACTGAAGGTACAGCATCATTACTTTGTACCTCATTAACTACATTATTAGATGATTCAGTATTTATTTCTTCTGTACTAGTTTCATTAGTAGTTTCCAAAGAATTAGTTTCAATATTATTATCTATACTATTATCATTATTAGTATTATTATTACCAAATAAAGATTTAAGTTTATCAAACATAATTTCAAGCCTCCACATCTTTAATCATATTACTATAATATATTTTATCATTAAAATAAAATTATTCCAACATTTTTTTATATATAATTACTTAACTATACGTTGACTAAGACTAACTATAAAAGTACTACCTACTCCATAAGTAGATTCAACAGTTATTTTACCATTCATTAAATCTACTAATGACTTAGTAATAGATAGACCTAATCCAGCTCCTTCAATATTACTATCTCTATCTTCCTCTAATCGATAAAATCTAGTAAATAATTTATCCATATCCTCTTTTTTTATACCTCTACCAGTATCACTAACAATAATCTTAAGTTACATTTATCTTCTTCATTATCAGAAGTTACAACAAAATTGATATGTCCACTCTTTGTATATTTAACTGCATTAGTAAGCAGATTGGTAATAATACGTTTTAATTTATCTGAATCACCATATAAGAATTCAGGTATATTATCAGCAAAATTAACTCTTAATTCTAAATATTTTTTATCTAATCTAACATTAATTAATCTAGTCAAATCATTAAAAATAGTTAACGGATTATATTTATTCTCAATTAATTCCATTCTATTCTCTTCTAATTTATTAATATCTAATAAACCATTAACTAAAGTTAATAAATTATTAGAAGCAGTTAAAATATCTCTAGAATCATCATGTATTTCTTTTAAATCATCAGTTTCATTTATTAGTTCAGAAAGTCCAACTATTGCATTATTCTCAATAAAAGACTTCTAAAAAGAAGTCATTAAATAATATTATTATCATTATAATTATTGTTAACTATAACTTGAG
>CAMOKF010000039.1 GCA_946617625.1 uncultured Bacillota bacterium | reverse complement strand
CTTTTTTTATGTAAAAATAACGTAAATATAAAATATCTTTTTTGTAAAATATGATAAAATATTTATGGACATAATGGAGGTACATATGAATGAATTAATTATTAAAGGAATAGCTAATGATTTAGGTATTAGTGAGAAACAAGTAAGTGTTGTTTTAGAGATGTTAAGTGAAGGTAATACTATTCCTTTTATTGCAAGATATAGAAAAGAAGCTACTGGAGCTTTAGATGAAGAAACTATTAGAAAGATAAATGAAGTATATGAATATCAAGAAAACTTATTAAAAAGAAAAGAAGATGTTATTAGATTAATTGATGAGAAAGGACTTCTTACTGATGAATTAAAAAATAGTATTTTAAATTGTAATAAGTTAGTTGAAGTAGAAGATTTATATAGACCATATAAGGAAAAGAAAAAAACTAAGGCTACTGAAGCTATTGCTTTAGGACTTGAACCTTTAGCTAAGATGATGATGTCTTTTCCAACTAATGGTAAGATTGAAGATTTATGTAGTAAGTTTATAAAAGATGATTTAGATCTTGATAAGTGTATAACAGGTGCTAAATACATTATTGCTGAATGGATTAGTGATAATGCTTCATATAGAAAGAGTATTAGAAATTATTTTTATAAAAATGGTATTGTTACTTCTTCTTTAAAGAAGGGAGCTAATGATGAGAATAAGATATATGAAATGTATTATGAATATAATGAACCAGTAAAATATATTAAACCTCATAGAATATTAGCTTTGAATAGAGGAGAAAAAGAAAAAATACTTAATGTTAGTATTGATGTTAATAAAGATGAAATTCTTGCTTTCTTAGAGAAAAAAATTATTAAGAATGATAAAAGTTATGTAGTTAATTATATAAAAGAAGCTATAGAAGATTCTTATAAAAGATTAATTGCTCCTTCAGTTGAAAGAGAAATTAGAAGTGATTTAACTGAGAAAGGAGAAGTTTCTGCTATAGAAAACTTTGGTAAAAACTTAGAAGCTTTATTACTTACTCCACCTTTAAAAGAAAAAGTTGTATTAGCTTTTGATCCTGGATATGTTAATGGTTGTAAATTAGCTGTTGTAGATAAAAATGGTAAATATTTAGATTCTACTGTTATTAAACCTTTCTTAAAAGGTAATGAAGAAGAGCGAATTAGATTAAGTAAAGAAGTAGTGGTTCAATTAATAAAAAAATATAATGTTGATGTTATAGCTATAGGTAATGGTACTGCTTCTCGTGAATCAGAAAAGTTCTGTGCTGATATGATTCGTGATTATAAATTAGATTGTAAATATGTAATTGTTAGTGAAGCAGGAGCATCTATATACTCAGCTTCTCCTCAAGCTATAGAAGAATTCCCTGATTTAGCTGTTGAAAAAAGAAGTGCTGTAAGTATTGGTAGAAGATTACAAGATCCATTAGCAGAACTTGTTAAGATTCCACCTGAAGGTATAGGAGTAGGTTTATACCAACATGATGTATCTGAAAAGAAACTATCTGATTCATTAGACTTTGTAGTAGAAAAATGTGTTAATAGTGTTGGAGTTAATATTAATACTGCTTCATCATCTTTATTGAGTTATGTATCAGGAATCTCTAAAAAAGCTATAGAAAAGATAATTGAATATAGAGAAAAGATAGGTAGAATTAATTCAAGAAAAGAGATTAAAAGAAAAAAGCTATTAACAGATAAAGCATATGAACAAGCTATAGGTTTCTTAAGAATAACTGATGGAGAAAATATTTTAGATAGTACTGCAATACATCCAGAGAGTTATGATATAGCATTAAACTTATTAAAAGAATTAAACTTTAACATAAGTGATGTAGGTAGTAAAGAATTAATAGAAAAGCTTGATAGTATAGATATTAATACATATAAAGATAAACTAAATACTGATATATATACTTTAGAAGATGTAATTGCTTCTTTAAAGAAACCTAACTTAGATCCTAGAGATGAATATCCACAACCTATATTAAAGAGTGATGTTTTAGATATTAAAGATTTAACTATAGGTATGAAATTACAGGGTACTGTTAGAAATGTAGTAGACTTTGGATTATTTATAGATATCGGATTACATGATGATGGTTTAGCTCATATTTCTAAGTTATCTAAAGATTATATTAAACATCCTAGTGATTTATTTAGTGTTGGTGATATAGTTGATTGTTATGTAGATGATATTAACTTAGAAAGAAATAAAGTTAGTCTAAGTTTATTAGAAAGATAAGATACTTTAAAAAGTATCTTTTTTTTAGATTAAAAAAATGATAATATTGTATTATAGGAGGCTTTATTTATGGAAAATGAAGTAAATATTTCTAGTAACGTTAAAAATTGGATAATTATTATAGGAGTAGCTGTACTTACTTTTATAATTGTATTCTTTTTAACATATAAGTTATTAAATGGAAATAAGAAAAAACAACAACCTAGTACTACAGAAGTAACTGTTACTTATAGTGCATATAAGAGTGGGGATAGTGTTACATTAACTGATAATTCTAAATGGCATGTATTATATGACTCAGAAAAGGATATTTCATATATTTCTTTATTAAGTGATGAAAATGTTAATACTGGATCTGTATTATATGGTAATGTAACTAGTTTATTAAAAGGTACTTATAAACAATCATTAATTAAATCATTAAGTTGTGATACTTCTGATATTCAAGATATTAGATTCTTAGCTTATTTAGATTTAGCTACTTTATCTAAATCTGATTCTAAAGAGTATTTACCAGAGACAGATATAACTAAATTTAATATACCTGAATTTATTTATGCTGAAGAGACTGTAACTGATACTGTATATCAAACAGATACTGCTAATTATCCAGTTATGTTATGCAAGTCTAGTAGAGCTAGTATTGATTTAAATAAGAATAAAACTGAAGAAAATAGTGAAAAAACTACTGACAATACTAATGTTACTTCTAATACACAGACTGAAGGAACTACAGTTGCTTTAGAGAATAGATTCTGTTTAGGAGATCCTGATGAATCATTACCTGTAAGACCTGTATTAGTAATAAATAAGAAATACATTGTCGGTGATGAAAGTAATACTAAGACTAAAGATACTAATACTAAGACTGGTGATAAATAATGTATTCAACTATTAATTTAATAGGGAGTACTAAATATGAAACTATATTTAGAGAATTAGAAGAAAAATTATCTTTAAATGGATATTTAGTTTTTTCTCCACTTGTTTATAATCAAAGTGGTAATAATCCATCTTGTGGATTAGATAAAAAATTAGTATTAGATAATGAAGCTAATCTAAAGACTAATAAAAGTGATATTGTATTTGTAGTTGATGTAGATGGTTATATTGGAAATAGTACAAGTAATCAAATAGAACATGCAAAGTTATTAAATAAGCCTATACTTTATTATAGTAAAGGAGATATTAATAAGTTAATTAAAGAACTAGCTAATTGCTAGTTTTTTCTTTTATTGTCGAATATGTTGAAGCTATTTGTTTTTTCTTCTATATTTAATATGTAGTTATAGTAAGGAGGGACTAAAAGTAGAAGGTGTATTAGATTATGATAATTTAGTTTATAGTATTGTGCACAAATATGGAAAAAAATATGATACTGATGATTTATATCAAGTTGGAATGATAGGGTTAATGGAAGCTAAAAAGAATTTTAATGATAGTTTAGATGTAAAATTTTCTACATATGCTTATTATTATATTTTAGGTGAAATAACTAAATATATTAGAGAAAGTAAAAGTGTTAAACTAAGTAAAGATATGGTTAAACTAAATAAAAGTATTAATAAAGCAACTGATGTTATGACCCAAAAATTAGGTAGAAATCCTACTACGTTAGAATTATCATTATTTTTAGATATTGATGAAGATAAAATAAATGAATGTTTATTAGCTACTCAAGAAGTTCAGAGTTTAGATTATTGTTATGATGAAGGTAATAATCTATATAATAGTATTCAATCTGATAATATAAAAGACTATTTAATTGATTTGAGGGATGAACTAAAAAGACTGAATCCTGATGAAAAGAAATTAATAGAAGATAGATATTATAATGATTTAACTCAAACTGAACTTAGTAAAATTACTGGTATAAGTCAAGTACAGATATCTAGAAAAGAAACTAAAATATTACAAAAATTAAAAAAAAGATTATAACTTAAGAATATTCTTAAGTTTTTTTGTGCAAATTAATAATGGTGATAATATATGAAAAGTACAAAATATAATAGAATTGCAGATAATCATAAAGCATCTAAGCACATTGTTAATAATGCTGTTATTGCTTTTATTACTGGTGGATTTGTTGGTTTATTAGGAGAAGGTATTATAGAATTATATATTTATTATTTTAATATATCTAGGACTATAGCATCTACTTATATGATAATTACATTTATATTTGTAGCATCTTTATTTACTGCTTTAGGTTTTTTTGATAAGATGGTTACTTTTTGTAAATGTGGATTAATTATACCGATAACTGGTTTTGCACATTCTATGACAAGTGCTTTTATGGATTATAGAAAAGAGGGATTTATTTATGGTGTGGGATCCAATGCATTTAAGTTGGCTGGCACTGTTATTCTTTATGGAGTATTATCTGCTAGCTTATTTGGATTAATAAGATATTTTATAGGAGGTTAGTATGACTTTTAATTATAAGAATGTATATTTAAATGAAACTGCTACTGTGAGTGGTCCTGTTGAAAAAGAAGGACCATTATATAAGTATTTTGATAAAACATATAGTGATATGTATTTTAATGAAAAGTCTTTTGAAAAAGCTGAAATTAAGTTAGTTAAAGATGCTTTAACTATTTTGCTTAGAAAGAGTGGAAAGAAAAAAGAAGAAATAGATTTAGTAGTTGGTGGAGATTTATTAAATCAAATAGTTGCTTCTACTTATGGTACTGTTGGTGTAGGAAATTCTTTTATTGGTGTATATGGAGCTTGCAGTAGTAGTGTATTAGGTATGATTATAGCTTCTAATTTTATAGAAGGTGGATTTATAAATAATGGAATTGTAGAAGTATCTAGTCATAATTCAGCATCAGAAAAACAATTTAGAAATCCTGTTGAATATGGTGCTCCTAAGAATGATAGTTGTACTTTTACTTCTACTGGTAGTGCTGCTTGTTTATTATCTAATAATGAATCTTCTATTAGAGTTGATTGTTCTACTTTAGGTAAAATTGTGGACTATGAACAAAGTGATGTTAATGATATGGGAAGAGTAATGGCTCCTGCTGTATTTGAGACTTTAAAAACTCATTTTGAAGAAACTGGTAGAAGTCCATCTTATTATGATTTAATACTAACTGGAGACTTAGGTAAATATGGTAAAGAAATAATAAAAGATTATTTAAAAGATTATGGTTATGATTTAAATAATTATAATGATTGTGGTGTAATGCTTTATGATTTAGATAAACAAACTGAAGTACATGCAGGAGGATCTGGACCAGTATGTAGTGCATTAGTTAATTTTGGATATATCTATGATGAATTAAAAAATAAAAAATTAAAGAAAGTATTATTGATAGCTACTGGTGCACTTTTTTCTCCAACTTCTATTCATCAAGGAGAAAATATTTATAGTATTGCTCATGCTATAAGTTTGGAGGTTATATAATGTTATTATTAAAATCATTTTTATTTTGTGGATTAGTATGTGCAATTGCTCAAATAATTCTAAATTTAACTGATTGGTCTCCAGGACATGTTACATCATTATTTGTTGTATTAGGAGCATTTCTAGATATTTTTGATATATACGATATTATTATTGCTAATGTAGGTGGAGGAGCATTACTTCCAATTACATCTTTTGGACATTCTTTAGTTCATGCTGCTTTAGCTAAAACTGAGACTTATGGAATGATGGGAATATTTATGGGTATGTTTGATTTAACTGCTACTGGTATAACTCTAGCTATCGTTTTTTCTTTTATTTTTAGTTTAGTATTTAAACCTAAAAATTAAAAAGACACATTGTGTCTTTTTTAGTTTATTTGTGATATTTTTATTATCTCTTCCATATTATCATCTTTAGCAATTATATTTTTATGTTCTTTATTACACTTAGTACATTTATATATAATCTTGTATGTATCTTTATGTTTTTCTATACCTATAGGTTTTAATAATCCTTTACAATTATTTTGCCTATCTCCTGGATTAATATCTACATGTTTAGAATATAAACAATATGGACAATGGTCTCTAGCTGTATATCCTAAAGGTTCTACTTCTTTATTACAATTTTCACATATGAATTTTTCATCAATCATATTAAATCTTTTCATAATAACTCCTTATTTGTCTTTATTATATCATAAATGCTTTAATTTCTTTATTTGATTATGATATAATTATCTAGTAGAGTTCGGAGTGGTAATATGAACGTAGAATTTAAGATAAATGATTTTGAAGGTCCATTAGATTTGTTACTTCATTTGATTAAAGAATCTAAAATGGATATTATGAATATTGAAATTGAAAGTATTACTGAACAATATATGAATTATTTAGATTCACAAGAAAAAATGAATTTAGAGATTGCTTCAGAATATTTAGTTTTAGCATCAGAATTAATAGAGATTAAATCTAAAATGTTATTACCTAGGGAACAAAATAATGATTCAGTTGATGAATATGAAGAAGATCCTAGAGAAGAACTTGTTAAGAGATTATTAGAATATCAAACATATAAAGAAATTACTAAAGTACTTCATGAAAAAGAAGCAGAAAGAAGTAATTATTATACTAAGTCACCTGAAAATTATTCTAATTATAGTGATGGTGAAGTAGAAATAAAAGTTGATTATGAAATAGATGATTTAATTAATGCTTTAAAAAGTTATTTAGCTAGAAAAAAAGATAATAAACCTTTAAATACGAAAGTAACTGTTAATGAAATTAGTGTTTCTTCTAGAAGACATGATATTAGAAATATATTAAAAGAGAAAAAGAAGATTAATTTCTTTGAATTATTTCCAATAGTATCTAAAGAGTATATTGTAGCTACTTTTTTAGCTGTATTAGAAATGGCTAAATCTAAAGAATTAATTATTAAACAAGAAGAAAATTTTGGGGAAATAATTTGTGAGGTGATTCCTAAAAATGAATAAAAAAGCTATATTAGAAGGATTATTGTTTGTAGTTGGTGAAGATGGATTAACTTTAGATCAAATTGAAGAAGTATTAGATATAACAGAAGAAGAGTCTCATGAATTATTAACAGAGTTAAAAAATGATTATTTAGATGATAATAGAGGAATTAGAATAGATTTTTTAGGTAATAGATTTAAATTAACTACTAAGAGTGAACATAAAGAGTATTATCAAAAATTAATAGAAAATCCAGAGACAAATGTACTTAGTCAAGCTGCGTTAGAAACATTAGCAATTATTGCTTATAACTCTCCAATAACTAGAGTTCAAATTGATTCTATGAGAGGAGTAAGTAGTTCATCTATTGTTAGAAAACTTGTTGCTAAAGGTTTTATTAAAGAAATAGGTAGATCAGATCTTCCAGGTAGACCAATTCTTTATGATACTACATCTGAGTTTTTAGATTATTTTGGATTATCTACTAAAGATGATTTACCTAGTATAGATGATTTTATTGAAGAAAAAGAGGAAACAGATGAAGATAGTGATTTATACACTTCAAAGTATACTGAAAATGTCGCTTAGAGTTTTACAACTCTTTTTTTATTTTGTGGTAAAATAATTTTACTTAGGAGGTGTATTATGATTCAATTAGCTTTTGATAATGATTTTAATAATATTGTTGATGAAATACCTAATTATTGGAAATCAATAGATGATGTGCCTTCTAAGATTATTAATTTTATTGATAATTGTATTAATAAACAACCTTTATATGAATCGATTGAAGATAAATGTTTTTGTAAGAAATGTTTAAAAAGATTAGATAATAGTTATTATTGTAAAAGCTGTAATATTTATTATAATGATTTAGATGATAGAAAGAATAATTATTATTCTTGTTTTATTACTGATATTAATTATTTAGATAATGAAAAGTTTTATTCTTACTTTTATATTTTCGATTTAGATGAAAATAATAATC
>CAMOKF010000038.1 GCA_946617625.1 uncultured Bacillota bacterium | reverse complement strand
TTAGTATTGGTAAAATTGAAAAGAAGAAGTTAATTCCTTTTCTTGTAATAGATTTTTTCTTCTTTGCTTTATTGGTTGATAGACTTTTGTATGGTTATATTCTTGCTACATTAGAAAGAACTATTGTTGTATTTGTAATGTATCATACAATAGAAAATCCAGATATGAAATTAGTTAATGAATTAACACTTGCTAAGAATCAAGCAGAGAAGAGTAATAATGCTAAAAGTGATTTTCTATCTAGTATGTCACATGAACTTAGAACACCTTTAAATGCTATAGTTGGTTTATCTCAAATGATTGAGTCTGAATCTTCTCAAGAAGATGTAAAAGGAGATGCTAAAGACATTTTAGTTGCTTCGCAGAACTTACTTGAACTTGTTGATGGCATATTAGATATTAATAAATTAGAGTCTAATAATTTAGAGGTTATTGAAACTAAGTATTCTCCTATAGAAGTTTTTAATGATTTATCTAATATGATAAAAATAAGATTAGGTGACAAAGCTATAGATTTAAGATGTAATTATTCTAGTAATTTACCGAAGACTTTATATGGTGATAAAGATAAACTTAGAAGTATTATTAATAATTTACTAACTAATGCAGTTAAATATACTGAATCTGGTTTTATTGATTTTAATGTTAATTGTACTATTAATAGAGATATTTGTAATTTAGTTATTACTATTAAAGATACCGGTAGAGGAATAAGTGAAGATAGAATACCTTTACTTTTTACTAAGTTTAATAGATTAGAAAGCGATAAAGATTCTGATATATCTGGTACAGGCTTAGGACTTGCTATTACAAAAGCTTTAGTTGATTTATTAAATGGTAAGATTACAGTTAATAGTTCACTTGGAGAAGGTTCTACATTTATAGTTAGCTTAAATCAAAAAGTATTTATAGATGATAATTATGAAGTTTTATAATTGAGGTGATTAGATGGAAATAGATATTTTTAATTATTTTAATTTAGCATTTGTTTGTTGTTGCTTAATATTTTCTGTTTTGTTATTAATTATTTATTTTTCTAAAAAGAATATGGATAATATTGAAAACGGAATTTATAAAAATTTATTATTTTTAGATGTAATTTGTTTTATTGTATCTATAGCATTTGATATAGCTATTTTTAATTATGATCTAGGGGACTTAATTATTCTATATAAACTTTATTATGCTTCTTTGATATTATGGGCATTTTGTCTATTAGTTTATGTTTTTATAATTACTATTGAATCAAGAGAAAATATATATAAAAAGATTGTTACAATGAGATCTAAATATTCTTTAATGTTTTATATTTCTCTTATACTTCTTTGTTTATTTGAAATGATTATACCTATATATAAAAGAAATATTTCTGATTATTCATTTGGTGTTATTATGGGACCTGGAGTTTATTTTTTCTATGCTTGTATAATTATATTTTTAATATTAGGTATTATAATTGTATCTATTAATTTTAAAAGTACTAATAAAAAGAAACTTATTCCTTTTTATATAATATCTATTTTAGGAGTAGCTTCATTAGTTTTTGCGGTATTAATTCCAAAGTTATCTATTATTCAATTATGGATGACTATTGTTTCTTATATTATGTATTTTACAATTGAAAATCCAGATATGAAAATGGTTACAGAATTAGAGTTTGCTAAAACACAAGCTGAACAGGCTAATAATGCTAAGAGTGATTTCTTATCATCTATGTCACATGAACTTAGAACACCTCTAAATGCTATTGTAGGATTATCTGAAATGATTATTTCATCTGATGATATATCAGAGGTACATGAAGATGGAAAAGACATTTTAAAAGCATCTAATAATCTTTTAGAGTTAGTAGATGGAATATTAGATTTTAATATGATTGAATCAAATAATTTAGAGTTAGTTAATGTTAGATATAATACTTCTGATTTTTTCAATAGTTTAACTGATTTAATAAAAGATGATTTAAACTCTAAAAATTTAGAATTTAGATTTAGATTATCTGATAATTTACCTGAATACTTAGTAGGTGATAAGAATAAGATTAAAACTATTATTTATAACTTACTTAGTAATTCTATTAAATATACTAGTGAAGGATTTGTTGAACTAAATATAGATTGTACTATAAAAGATAATAAATGTATCTTAAGAATATCTGTAAGTGACTCTGGTAATGGTATTAAAGATGAAGATATTAGTTTTATATTTGATAAATTTTATAGATCTTCTGAGAATAAAGATAGTAGTATTAATGGATCTGGATTGGGACTTGCTATTACTAAATCATTAGTAGAGTTAATGAATGGGAAAATAGTAGTTAATAGTAATGAAGGAATAGGTACAACTTTCTTTGTAACTATAGGACAAGATTTATCTCAAGATTAAATTGTTTAGGAGGCTATTATGAAACCATCAATTTATATAAATATATCTATTGGTACTTGTTGTTTGATATTTCAAATTGCTCTTTATATAGTATATTTGTCTAAAAAGAAAATATCTAATATAGATAATAGAATATATAGTAAAATGTTGTTTCTTAATACTTTAACTTTAATATTCTTTGTATCTTTAATGGCTTTTATTTATTATGATAATATTAGTATTGCTACTTTCTTTAATAAACTAGCTTTATTTTCTAGTTTATCTTGGTGTTTATTATTTGCTTTCTATATATTTATAGTAATTAATGAAAAGAATAAAGAATTATTAAAATATATTAAGTTAAAAGAAAAAACTATTAATGCTTTATTATATTTTATTATGTTAATCTTTTTAGTAGTTTTTTTAATATTACCTTTAGATATAAATGGAACTCCTATTTCATCTGCTGGATTTATTTATTGGGATTTTAATGTTTTATTTCTTTTAATAGGTGCTTCTATACTTATTTTATACAACAGAAAAACAATTAATAAAAAGAAACTATTACCTTTTTATTTATGTTTTTTAACATTTTTGGGTGTTCCTTTAGTTTTAATAATATTTCCTGAAGTTACTTTTGGATTTATTGTTTTTACTATAATTAGTTATATTATGTATCATACTATTGAGAATCCTGATTTAAAACTTTTAAATGAACTTACTTTAGCTAAGAATCAAGCAGAGAAGAGTAATAGAGCTAAAAGTGATTTTTTATCTTCTATGTCACATGAGATTAGAACTCCTCTTAATGCGATAGTTGGTTTATCAGAGATAGCTCATGAATCTAATAATTTAGATGATATTCATAAAGATACTGAAGATATATTAATTGCTTCTCAAAATTTATTAGAAATAGTTAATGGTATTTTAGATATAAATGAATTAGATACTGATAATTTAGAGTTAACTGAAGAAAGATACAATATATTAGAGGTATTAGATGAATTAGTTAATATGATTAAAATTAGAATTGGAAATAAAGATATAAAAATTGATACTTATTTTTCTTCTTTATTACCTAAATATTTAATTGGTGATAGAGATAAAGTTAAACGTATTATTTCTAATTTACTTAGTAATGCAGTTAAATACACTGATAAAGGAACAATTAATTTTAATGTTAATTGTAATATTAATGGTAATGATTGTTTATTAATAATTGAAGTTAGAGATACTGGTAGGGGAATTAATCCTGATAACTTAGATAAACTATTTGATAAGTTTTATAGAGAACAGGGAGATATTGACTCTTCTATTAGTGGTACTGGATTAGGATTATCTATTACTAAATCTTTAGTTGAGCTTATGAATGGAAAGATTGATGTAGATAGTGAATTAGGTGTAGGTTCTACTTTTGTAGTTTCTATTAATCAAAAAATTTCAAATGATTAATTTTTTCTTTAAAAAAATGTGAAAACTTTGTAGTTTTCTTTTTTTTATTACTTATTTTTTGCTATAATAATCTCTGTGGTGGTAATTATGAAACGTAGTGAAGTAGATAGATCAAAATTAAGTCCAATGATGCAACAATATATGGAAATCAAAGATAAATATGAAGATAGTATTATCTTCTTTCGTCTTGGAGATTTTTATGAAATGTTTTTTGATGATGCAATACTTGTTTCTAGATTACTTGAATTAACTTTAACTGGTAAACAAGCTGGATTGGATGAGAGAGTACCAATGTGTGGTATACCTCATCATGCTTATGCTTCATATGTAGATGATTTAATTGATAAAGGTTATAAAGTTGCTATTTGTGAACAATTAGAAGATCCTAAAGAAACTAAGGGTATGGTTAAAAGAGATGTTATACAAGTAGTTACTAAAGGTACAAGGATTGATTCAAATATAGATAGTAAGAATAATAATTTTATTGCTAATATATATGCTTTTTCTTATTGCTTTGGAGTAAGTTTTATTGATATTTCCACTGGAGAGGTTAATTGTTTATTAGTTGAAGGAGAAAATGAAAAAGTAGTTAAAGAAATAACTAGACATGGTTTTAGAGAAGTAATAGTTAATGATGATATAGATAGAGAAATAGTAGATACTTTAAGAAGTCAATATGAAATATTAGTTACTATTACCAAAGATGAATTAGACGATAAAAATTATGAATACATTTATAAAAATATAGAAGATGTTAGACTTGTAAGAACATTAAAACATTTACTATATTATATTATTGATACTAAAAAAGGGGATATGCACCATTTACAAAGTGCTAATATTATTAAATCTTCTGAGTATTTAGAATTTGATGTTAATACAAAAAAGAATTTAGAGTTAGTAGAAACTATACGTAACAGAGAAAGACAATATAGTCTTTTATGGTTACTTGATAAGTGTAAGACTGCTATGGGTAGTAGATATTTAAAACAGAATATTGAAAATCCTTTAACTGATAAGAATGAACTAAATAGAAGATATGATTTTGTATCTAAATTATCTACTGAGTTTATACTAAGAGATGATTTAATTAAAGAATTAAACAATGTTTATGATTTAGAAAGACTATGTGGAAGAATTACTTATGGTAATTTGAATGCTAAAGATTTATTACAATTAAAGACTTCTATTGGATCTTTACCTAATATAAAAAAGATATTAGAGGAATTAAAATATGATAAAAAGATAGAAACTTTTGATGAATTATATTCATTACTTGATAGAGCTATTTTAGAAGATGCTCCATTTACTTTACACGAAGGTAGATTAATTAAAGAAGGGTATAATAGTGAATTAGATGAATTAAAGAAAATATCTAGTGGATCTAAAGACTTTATTCTTAATTTAGAAAGAGAAGAAAAAGAAAGAACTGGTATTAAATCTTTAAAGGTAGGTTTTAATAAAGTTTTTGGTTATTATATAGAAGTATCTAAAGGACAAGTTCATTTAGTTAAAGATGAGTGGGGTTATGAAAGAAAACAAACTCTTACTACTGGTGAGAGATATATTACAAAAGAATTAAAGGAAAAAGAAAACATTATTTTAGGAGCTGAAGAAAAGATAATATCTTTGGAATATAAACTATTTATGGATATTAGAGAAGTAGTTAAGAGATATATTTCTAAGTTACAAAGAGTAGCTAGAGTAGTTAGTGAAGTAGATATGTTACAATCATTTTCTATTGTTACTGATAGTTATAAATTTGTTAGACCTGAATTAGTGGATGATAGAGTCATTAAAATGATTGAATGTCGTCATCCTGTAGTTGAACAAGTAATGAAGGATAAATATATTCCTAATGATATTATTATGGATAAAACTACTGATATATTGTTAATTACTGGTCCTAATATGGCTGGTAAATCAACTTATATGAGACAATGTGCTATTACTGTTATAATGGCTCAAATAGGATGCTTTGTACCTTGTAAGAGTTGTACTATGCCTATTTTTGATAAGATATTTACTAGAATTGGAGCTAGCGATGATTTAGTTTCTGGAGAGTCTACTTTTATGGTGGAAATGAAAGAAGCTAATACTGCTATTAGTGAAGCTACAGATAGATCGTTAATATTATTTGATGAATTAGGAAGAGGTACTGCAACATATGATGGTATGAGTTTAGCTCAAGCAATACTTGAATATATACATGATAAGATTAAAGCTAAAACTATGTTTTCAACGCATTATCATGAATTAACTGTTTTAGAGAAAGATTTAAAACATTTAAAAAATGTACATGTAAGTGCAATTGAAGAAAATGGTCATGTTACTTTCTTACATAAAGTAAAACCTGGAGCAGTCGATAAGTCTTATGGTATACATGTAGCTGCCTTAGCTAAGTTACCAGAATCTCTGATTGATAGAGCAGATGATATATTAAGTGTTTATGAAAAGAAAAGCATTAAGAAAGAAACATTTACTCAAACTAGTTTATTTGAATTAACTGAAAGTGAAGCTGAACCTAAAATAGACCCAATCATTGAAAAGGTTAAAGATATTAATCCATTAGAAATGACACCAATGGATGCTTTAAGTTTTCTTTATGAATTAAATAAAGAAGCAAAAAATAAGAAATAGTTATATTAAAATATATTTCTTTATGTTAAAATGAAGATAGGTGATTTTTATGAAAAACAGAAGTGAATTACGTGAAGTTATTATGAAAGTTTTATATCAAATTAATTTATTTGATGAAACTGATTTAGAATATGATATTGATAAATTAATTAAAGAACAATTAGAAATACAAAATGATTTTGTAGATGAATCTATTAAAGGTATTGTTGATAATAAAGATAGAATCTATGAATTAGCTAATAAATACTTAAATGATTGGACTATGGATAGATTAAATAAAGTTGATCAAGCAATTATTGCTTTAGGTATTTATGAACTAATGTATACTGATATACCTAGTGTAGTTGCTATTAATGAAGCTATTGAGTTATCTAAAAAATATAGTGATGAATCAGTTACTAAGATGATTAATGGTGTTTTAGATAAGGTATATCATGAAGAAGAGAAATAATTTTAATTATTTCTTTATTTTTAGGAGGTAATATGCAAGATAAATATATTACTGTTACACAATTAACTAGATATATTAAATATAAGATAGATAATGATATTCATCTTCAAGAAGTTTTTTTAAAGGGAGAAATATCTAATTTTAAAGCTCATAGTAGAGGACATTTCTATTTTACTTTAAAAGATGAGAATAGTAGAATTAATGCTATTATGTTTGCTTCTTCTACTAAGGGTTTAAAGTTTACTCCTGAGGATGGTATGAAAGTTATGGTTACTGGTAAGATTAGTGTATTTGAATCTACTGGAGCATATCAAATTTATGTTAATGAAATGATTGAAGATGGAGTAGGTAATCTTTATATAGCATTTGAACAATTAAAGAAAAAATTAGATAGTGAAGGATTATTTGATCCTAGTATAAAGAAACGTATTCCTAAGATTCCTAGTGTTATTGGAGTTGTTACTGCTCCTACAGGAGCTGCTATTAAAGACATTATTTCTACTATCAAAAGAAGATGGCCTTTATGTGAAGTATTATTATTTCCTTCTTTAGTTCAAGGAGAAGATGCTGCAGAAGACATTGTTAAACAAATTAAAAGAGCTGAAGAATATAATATTGATACTTTAATTGTAGGTAGAGGTGGAGGATCAATTGAAGATTTATGGCCTTTTAATGAAGAAATAGTAGCTAGAGCAATTTATGATTGTCCTATTCCTGTTATAAGCGCTGTAGGTCATGAAATAGATTTTACTATATCAGACTTTGTTGCTGATTTAAGAGCTCCTACTCCTACAGGAGCTGCTGAAATGGCTGTTCCACAAATTAGTGATGTAGATAACTATTTAAATCAGTTAAAAATTAGACTAAATAAAACTATTACTAATAAAGTAAGTAAGAATAGACAATTATTAGAGTCTATTAGAAGCAAATATATATTTAGTAATCCTCTAAGTATTTATCAAACTAAAGAAATGTTATTTGATAGTTTATTAGATAGATTAACTTTTGGATTAAAAAATATAGTTAGTGTAAAAGAAAAAGAATTATTAAAAATAAAAAGTTCTTATATATTACAAGATCCATATAAATTGTTAGATAAAAAGAGTAACAAGTTATTAAATATTATTTCTAAATTAGAACCTTTAAGTCCTTTAAAAACTATTGAAAGAGGTTTTAGTATAGTTAAGAAAGATAATAAAGTTGTTACTAGTGTTAAAGATTTAAAAAAGAAAGATAATCTAGAATTAGAACTAAAAGATGGTTCTATAAATGTTGAGGTATTATAATGAAAATACTAAGTAAGATTTATAAATATTCATTTATATTTATAGTTTATCCTGTTTTATTACTTGTTTTTACTTTAATTAGTAGATTTACTCATGAAGCTTTATTTTGTTTATATGAAAGTGTTTCTAATAATATTTTTGATAAGATTACTTTATATTTATTTAAACTTGATTATATTTTTTCTATCATTTGTTATATTTTAATAGCTTT
>CAMOKF010000037.1 GCA_946617625.1 uncultured Bacillota bacterium | reverse complement strand
TGGAATATATAAATTAGATTATTCTAAATATTATATGAATAATAACTTTATAAAGGATAATTTAATATATCAATATTATGATAAAGATAAATATAGTTATATGATATGTAGTAATAATAAACAAAAAGTAGAAGAAATAAATTATGAAGAATTAAGGAGGAGTATATATGAGTAATAAAACAACTAAAAAGAAAAGTACTAGTAGTACAAAGAAAAAGACTACAACAAATAGTAAGAAAAAAACTAATAAAAAAGTAATACAAGAAGTAACTGAAGAAAATAAATTATCTAGATCACTTAATTTACTATATGTTTATGCAATGGCTACAGGAGCATTATTTACATTCTTATGTTATTGGGATGGTATATTTATGTCATATACAGGACCAGCTACATTTATAGCTTTTGCAGCAATGACTTTATTAATATTACCTACAGCATTCGTATATTCAGAATTATCTACAATGTTACCTAGTGCAGGATCTTCGCTTGTTTATAATACAGTAGGGCAAAATAAACATGTAGGATTCTGGTCTACATGGTTAGTAATGTGTGCTTGGATAGCAGTACCAGCATGTGGAGTAAAAGGATTACTTGATTGGATACAATTCCAATTTAATCTAAATATATCTAATGGTACATTAATGTTAATAGGTATATTAATGTTAGTAGTATGGTTCTTATTAAGCCTATATAAGAATGTTATAGCAGGAAAAGTACAAACTATAATGTTATTTATGGGTATGGCAGGAGTAGCTTTATGTACAATAATGTTCTTCTGTTCAAAAACATGGAGTTTTACAAACTTTACTGATTTCTTTGCTAGTTCTAATTCTAAATTATGGGGTGGATCGTTCACACCATTACTTGGATGGTTAATAGGATGTGCCTTCATGATAACTCCATACTTTGGATTTGAAACAGTACCAGCAATGGTAGAGGAGGGAGACTTCCCAATAAAAGATCAAAAGAAGGCAATTCTAGGTTGTATAGTAACTAATGGTATTATAAATACAGTATTCTATTTTGCCTTAGCAGGAGTAATGCCATGGGCAACATTAACAAATGGAGGAGATTGTCATCCATTTATAGTATTTGAAGCTCTTAAAGCATCATTCGGATCAGGTATTTCATGGTTCATATTAGTAATGGGATTCTTAGGAGTAGTAATGCCAATAGCAACATCAGTATTATCATTCTGGTATTCAGTAGCAAGAATGATTTATGCTATGGGAAGACAAAACTTCTTACCTAAAGTATTCTCAAAGACAAATAGATTTCAACAACCAATATTACCAAATATAGTTATATTAGCAGTAAGTATATGTTTCTTACTAATAAAACAAGCAACAGCATTCTTTGATTTAATGGCATTTGCATGTACTTTATGTTATGTAATAACATCAGTATCAGCAATCATTCTAGAGAAAAAACATCCAGAATGGGAAAGACCATATAAATGTTCTAAACTATTAAAATATTTATCACTAATAATAATGGCAGTAATGGCAATATTCTGTACAATAGGAATAGGAACAGAAACATGGGCTGGATTCCTAGGATATATGTCAATAGGATTAGTATTATGGTTATATATGGTATTTGCTAAATGGAAAAAAGAAAAAGTAGTAATGACAACTCCAGATGGAGTAAAAGAATATTAAAATTGGAGAAATCCAATTTTTTTATTTATTGACAGTTGAATATAAATTCAATTATAATAAATATAGTTGAATGATAGTTCAATTGAGGTGTTATATGAGTAGAATAACCAATAGAACAGATGTAGAAGTAATACATAAAGATTTAGTAGAACAAGTATTAAAAGAAATGCCTAACGAAAATATGTTTCTTAATCTAGCAGATACCTTTAAACTTATTGGAGACAATACAAGATGTAAAATACTATATGTATTAGATAAAAATGAAATGTGTGTAGGAGATATAGCTAATATATTAGATATGACTAAATCAACTATATCTCATCAATTAGCAATACTTAGAAGAAGTGGAATAGTAAGATGTAGAAAGATTGGTAAAGAAGTATTATATAAATTAGATGATGAACATATTACAAAGTTATATGAAGTAGCAGTAGAACATATACTACATAGAGAAAGTAAAGGAGAATAATTATGCATAATCATGAACATAGTCATAAAACAGAAAAAAACATATTAATAGCTTTTATCTTAAATATTAGTTTTTCTATATTTGAAATAATTGGAGGAATAATTACAGGATCAATTGCTATAATATCAGATGCAATCCATGATGCAGGAGATGCCATAAGTATAGGAATATCTTACTTTTTAGAAAGAAAGAGTAATAAAAAAAGTGATAAAAACTATACATTTGGATATAGAAGATATTCAATAATAGGAGCATTAATATCTACATGTATATTATTAATAGGTACATTTATAGTTATTTATAACGCTATAGGAAGACTATTTAACCCAGTAGACATAAATTATAATGGAATGATAATAATTGCCATAGTAGGCGTAATAATTAACTTTCTAGCAGCCTATTGTACAAAAGAAGGAGATTCACTAAATCAACATGCAGTAAATCTACATATGTTAGAAGATGTATTAGGATGGGTAGTAGTATTAATAGGATCGATAGTAATAAAAATTACAAACTTTGTATATCTAGATTCTATTATGTCTATTGGAATATCTATATATTTAATAATAGAATCAATTAAAAATTTAAAGAAAATAATGAATATATTATTAATTAAAATACCAGAAGGAATAACAGTAGAAGAAGTAAAAGAAAAAATAATAAAAATAAAAGAAGTAAAAGATGTTCATCACGTACATATATGGACAATAGATGGAGAAAAGAATTACGCAACTATACACGTAGTAGCAGATAAAAATATAAAAGAAGAAATAAGAGAAAAACTAAAAGAAATAGGAATACATAATGTAACAATAGAATTAGAAACATCAAAAGAAAAATGCAATCATAAAGAATGTAAATAATCAAAAAAAGAGTACTAGTACTCTTTTTTATGTTATACTCAAATAAAGTAGGTGAATATATGAAAAATAGAAGATCAATAATAGCAATATTATTAGTATCAATTATATGTATAGGATACGCATATTTATCAACACAATTAAATATTAACGGTATAGCAAACTTAAGAGAAAGTACATGGGATGTATGTTGGGATAATGTATTTGTAAATCAATTAAATTCGTCTGATGAAATACCTGTTATTAATCCTAAAACAACAGTAACATATGATTTTAAACTAAGAAATCCAGGAGATTTTATAGAATTTACCGTTGATGCCGTAAATTTCGGAAGTATTAATGCTATGGTAGATGAAGTAATAATAACAGAATTAACACCTGCTCAACAAAAATATATAAAGCAATCATTTACATATGCGTCAGGACATGAAATTAAAAAGTATCACATACTTAAAAAAGGTGAAAGAGAAAGATATAAAATAAAAGTTGAATATAAAATTGATGATGAAGCTAATGAAGAAGATTTACCTAATAACATAGATATATCATTAACCTTTGGCATTACATATCGACAAGCAACTAATGAAGCAATAGAATATAAAACTTATGCAAAGTTAAAAGATGGACCAACTGTTAACCAAAAATTAAATGCAGATATTGATGCAGCAGAAACAGAATTACAATCAAGAAAGGAGTTATCAGATAATGATATATTAGGAAACTCATTAAGTCATTCTATTACAAGAGCAACAACAATTGATAGCTCAAAAAAAATAGAGGATAACATAATATCGACAGAGGATTCAGAATATCCAGTATATTGTTGGACAGAAATTGAAGACGATTATTATTATAGAACTTATTTTTATACAGAAGCCGAAAAAATTTATTTAAATGAGAATTCTAGTAAACTATTTGAATTTGACTATAAATCATTTTCAAATATTGATTTAGATAGTTTTGACACAAGTAAAGTAGAAAATATGAATTATATGTTTGCAAGAGTTTATGGACCAGAAGAATATAATCTAAAAAATTTTGATACTAGTAATGTTACAGATATGTCTTATATGTTTTATAGATATGTAGATTGCCTAGGAACATTAAAAAAGCTTGACTTATCTTCATTTGATACCAAAAAAGTAGAAAATATGAAATATATGTTTGGTGGAAGAATGGAATTACTTGAATTGGATGTTTCGTCATTTGATACTAGTAACGTCACAGATATGTCATATATGTTTTATTTTACATCAAGTCTAGCAAATATAGATATAAGTTCATTCAATACAAGTAAAGTTACAAATACTAACTACATGTTTGACTACACATATGCATATGAAGTAACTGTTGGCCCTTATTTTTCTACTGATAACATTCAAACAAGTACAAATATGTTAAGTAGAATGAACAATATAATAGGAGGAAATGGAACTACTTACTTAATTTCTAATCCAACCGATAAAACATATGCAAAGGCAGATGGCTATAGTTGTAATAATGGAATATGTGAATTAGATAACAGTATAAAAGGATATTTTACACTAAAAACAGATCAGTAGGAGGATAAAATGACAAAAAAAAGAATAAATACTATAACAGTATTAATCCTATTAATTAGTTTAGGATATGCCTTATTGTCAAGAGAACTAAATATAAATGGGCAATATAGAGTATCGAAATCAGATTGGAATATATATTGGTCAAATATTGATATTAAGTATAATAGCGTTACACCAAACAGTATAGAAATAACAGACAACACAGAAATAAACTTTTCAGTAACATTAAATGAACCTGGAGACTTTTTTGAATTTACAGTAGAAGCTATAAATGATGGAAACATAGACGCTATGATTGAAACAATTACTAAAACGGAATTAACACAAAAACAACAAAAACTATATAATTATTCAGTAAAATATATAAGTGGATTAGATATAGAAAAAAATGATTATTTAAAATCATTTGAAAAGCGTATATATGTAGTAAAAATTGAATATAAATATGATATTAATATAGAAGACTTGTTAGATACAAGTCAAGTTATAAATTTAAACTTTGAAATAGGATATAAAAAAGCAGACGAAAATGCTAAAGATAATAAAATAGTAGATTACTTTGGAGGATTTGAATACAACATAAGTGGAAATAATAAAGGATTAATAGAATTAGGAATAACCAAAACAAATATAAAAAGAATAGAAAGATCAAATACGATTGATGTACCAAAAAGTCAAATAGTAGAAATAGTATCTAATAGATCATATTATGAAATGAAAAAAGTAATGTACATTTGGTACAAAGAATCTACATCAACTTTGTACTACTATACAGAAGCAGATAAGTTATTTTTAAATCAATATAGTTTTTCAGACTACACAAATCTAGAATATATAGATCTAAAAACAATAATTATTGAAGATGGAACAGAAATGTTTAAAAACGATTCTAAACTAAATGATTTAGATTTAAGATACTCAGAAATATATAAAATTAAATCAATGAAGGACATGTTTTATAATTGTACAAGTTTAAATAATTTAATTCTTCCTAATAAAAGATTTAATAAATTAACAAACGGATATGAAATGAAGAATAGAGAAGACGGCTATAACGAGAATGTAAAAGGAGCCTTTTGTAATTGTCCAGCTTATAATTTAATAGATAAAAGTTTATTTTCACAAGAACTTCATACTGAAATGACAAAATGTTAAAAAAGACTAGAATTTCTAGTCTTTTTATATATATAAAATATACAATTATAAAATAATAAATATTGAAAAATAAATATATGTTTGTTAATCTTATTATGGAGGATAAAAATATGGATAAGTTAATACTATTTGATTGGGGAAATATAGTAGAATCCTTTGAGACAGGTTATACTCTAACAAATGCATTTAATGATTTATTTAAAAGTTTAGGATACAAAGAAGATAACGTTTTAAGTAAGATAACTAAATATAAAATAACAAGTATTAAAGATATGAATCTATTAGAAGAAGCTTATGATGAAATAAAAAAAGATTTAAATCTAACAGGATCATTTAAAGACTTTGTAGAAAAGTATGATTATTATTTAAATAAAATAGACTATTATACAGATGTAAGAGACTATGAAATATCATTAAAAAAGTATTGTAAAATAGGAATATTATCCAATCTCTTAATATTAGATAAAAAAAGATTAGATAAAGAAGTAGGATTAAGTAATTATGATTATGTATTTTTATCTTTCGAATTAGGTCTTAGAAAACCAGATATTAGAATATATGAAGAAGTACAAAAAAGGCTTCCATTTAAGAAAGAAAATATACTATTTATTGATGATAAAGAAAAAAATGTATTAAAAGCTAAAGAATTCGGCTGGAATGCAGAAGTAGCAAAAGGAACTGAATTAGATAAAATTAAAAGAATTTGTAATGAATTTTTGAGTAGGTGATAGTATGAATATTTTTATTTCAATATTAAAACTATTAGGAGGATTAGTACTACTAGTATATGGAATGAAAGTACTAAGTAATAATCTAAAGAAATTATCTGGAGGAAAACTAGAGAATATATTAATGTCAGCTACTAATAATATTTTTAAAGGTTTATTAGTAGGATTTGTATTAACAGTAGTAACACATTCATCAGCAGCAACTACAGTAATTGTTGTTGGATTAGTAGGAGCAGGAATATTAACTCTAAAAAATGCTATACCAATAATCATGGGAGCAAACATTGGTACAACCATGAATTCTCAAATATTAAGATTAGCTGGTATAAGTACAGATAGTTTCTTAATGATATTTACTCCTGAGTGTTTAGCACCAATACTATTAATTATTGGACTACTTATAATAGAAAAAGCAAAAAAACAGAAAACTAAAGATATAGGTAACTTAATCATGGGATTAGGCTTAATATTTACTGGAATGATTAGTATGATGAATATTGCTTCTACCTTTAGTAACCTACCAATCTTAACAGATATATTAAAAACACTTAAAAACCCAATATTAGGAGTTTTAGCAGGAACAATAGTAACAGCTATAGTACAATCATCATCAGCTACTATAGGTATATTACAAGCTCTATCAGCAACAGGAATAATAACATATGCAACTATTATTCCAATTGTCTTAGGACAAAATATAGGAACATGTATAACATCTATATTAGCAAGTGTTGGAGGAAACACAAACTCAAAAAGAGTAGCAGCTATACATTTATATTTCAATTTAATAGGTACAATAATATTCCTAATAGTAATATATTCATATCAAAATATTATAGGATTTAGTTTCTGGAATAAAGTAGTAAATATGGGAAATATAGCAGACTTCCATACAATATTTAATGTAGTATCAACTATAATTCTATTACCATTCATATCATTATTAGAAAAACTAGCAGTAGTAACAATAAAAGAAAAGAAAGATAATGAAGATGATGCACTAGATGCTGAACACTTAATAGTATTAAATAAACTAGATGAAAGATTTCAAACAATACCAAGTATAGCCTTAGCAAATAGTGTTAGTGTAATACAAACAATGGCAGAGATAGCTAATAGTAACTTTCAAAGAAGTATAAGTATAATAAATAAATATGATAGAAAAACATTAGATAAAATTCAAACTAGAGAAGATAATATTGATAAAATGGAAAAAGAAGTTACTAGATACCTAGTAAAACTAGAAAATCAAGAAATAACAAAAGAAGATAATAAGAAAATAACGGCTCTTTTAAATATAGAAAGTGAATTTGAAAAAATAGGAGACTATGCCTATAGACTAGCTAAAATAGCAGAAAATATAAATGAAAATGATATAAAATTTTCACCAACAGCTAAGAAAGAATTAACAAATATATTTAATATAACTCAAGAAGGAATAGATAAAAGTATAAAAGTATTTAAAACTAAAAAAATAAAACAAAATATAGAAATAGAAGCCTTAAAAGAATTCATAGAAGATAAAAAAGAAGAGTATAAATTAGTTCATATAAAAAGATTAAAAGATGGAAAATGTAATGTAGAAAGTGGTATTTCATTTATTGAAATATTAAATATATCAGATAGTATAATAAATCATTGTTTAAATATTTCAATAGCAATATCTAACTATGTAAATGATGGAAAGATCTCAACAAAACATGACTATAGAACAAAATTAAATAATATTAGTAGTAGAGAAATAAGTAATAAAATAAAAATGTATCAAAAAAAATATCAATAAGAGGATAATATGAAATATATAGAAGATAATAATAGAATATATGTTGAAGATAATAATAAAGTAGTAGCAGAAATAAACTATGAGAAAATAGATGAAAATACATATAACATTTATCATACTTTTGTAGATGAATCTCTAAGAGGTCAAGGTATAGCTAATACATTAGTAAATAAAGCAGTAGAACACATAAAAAAAGATAATTGTAATGTAGAAGCAACTTGTTCTTATGCAAAACATTGGTTAGAAAAGAATAGAAGAGTCTAATGACTCTTCTTTTTAATTAATAAATATATAAATATAATTGGATAAGTAATAAAGAAAAAAGCATGAGTAATTATAAATATTTCATCAAGAAAACTATTCTTTATACTTTTTAACTTCTTACAATAATAACTTAAATAAATAAAACTCATAGTTAGATTCATAAAGAATATCATATAAGCAATCATATAATTAATATTTTTAACAGTAATAATAT
>CAMOKF010000036.1 GCA_946617625.1 uncultured Bacillota bacterium | reverse complement strand
TACAAGATACAATCAGAATAATATAGAAGTACCATATATAAATGTTAAATCTAATAATATTCAATCAATTAATAATGAAATAGTTAATTATTGTAATAAATATTCTCATATAGAAAATATACAAATATCTTATGAATATGATATTAGTGGTAAATATTTATCTCTTATTATAAATATACTGAATGAAGATGCTGAATATGGACCAGAAGTTAACTTTAAAACATATATCATAGACTTAAAAAGTAAAAAAATAATAAAAGATAAAGAATTACTAGAAATGTTTAATGTTTCTCTAGATACTGTATCCGAAAAAATAAAGGGACAATTAGAAGAATACTACAATGATGAGGTAAAAGAAGGTTATCTAGAAAAAGAAGAATGTAATTATGAATGCTTCTTAAAATATAGAGATATAAATAATTATTTAGATGATATAGAATATGCAATTAAAGGTGGAAAATTAGTAGTATTTAAACCATTTAAATTTAAATCAATATATGGAGAAGAAGAGTTCTTTAATGATTCACACTTTGAATTTGCAATAACAGAGTAGACTATTATTAGTTTACTTTTCTTTTTTAAATAAATGAATTATAATATGGGAGAAAGAGGTGTACTATGAAAATATTAATAGAGCCAATAACTAAAAAAGAAGTATATGAAAATATTGATGGATTAATATTATCACTTAAAGATTATTCAGTACAAAGTATTAATTATTATACTTTAGAAGAAATAAAACAAATTAAAGAAAATAATAATAATTTAGAAATATTTATTAGCATGAATAAAAACTTTATGAATGAAGACATTAAATCATTAGAAGAAACATTAAAAGAAATAGACAAATTAGATATAGCTGGAATCTTTTTTTATGATTTAGCAGTATTAAAAATACATAATGATTTAAAATTAAAAACAGACTTAGTATGGGCATCAACTCATATGGTAAATAATTCTAAAACTTGTGACTATTACTATGGTAAAAATGTAAAATATGCATTACTTGGAAAAGAAATAACATTAGAAGAGATGAAAGAAATTATTAGAGATTCTAAAATTACTTCAATTGTTGAAGTAATAGGATTACCTAGTGTAGCTTTTTCTAAAAGAAAACTAATATCTAATTTCTATAGTGATTTAGGTAAAGAATCAAAAAATACAATCACAGTAGAAGAAAAAGTAACAGGAGATAATTACATACTTAATGAAGATAATAATGGTACTGGATTCTTCCTTGATAAACTAGTAAATGGTACAGTAGTAATAAAAGATTTATATGAAAGTAATTGTCCATATATAGTTTTAAGAGAGTATGGAATAGATAAAGATGTATTCTATGAATTAGTAAAAGATACTAAAGACTATATTAATAATAAATGTATAAATAATGAGTATATTGAAAAGTATAAAAAATTAGGAGACTTTACAAGTTTCTTCTATAAAAAAACTATTTATAAGGTGAAGAAAAATGGATAAGAAAATAGAATTATTAGCTCCTGCAGGAGATATAGAAAGATTAAAAGTAAACTTATTATATGGAGCAGATGCCGTATATATTGGAGGACAACAATATAGTTTACGTGCTAATGCTACTAACTTTTCAATAGAAGAAATTAAAGAGTCATGTGACTTTGCTCATAAATTAAATAAAAGAGTTTATTTAACATTAAATATAGTATTCCATAATGAAGATATGGATGGAGTAGATGAATATATAAAAGAAGTAGTAGATGCAGGTATTGATGCATTTATAGTTAGTGATCCATTTATTATTTCTCATATTAAAGATAAATATCCTCAAGTAGAAGCTCATCTATCTACTCAAAATGGTGCATGTAATTATAAAGCTGTAGAATACTTTAAAGAAGAAGGTATTAATAGAGTAGTACTTGCTAGAGAATTAAATAAAGAACAAATAAAAGAAATAATAGATAAGACTGGAGTAGATATAGAAGTATTCATCCATGGAGCAATGTGTACTTGCTTTAGTGGAAGATGTGCTTTATCTAATTATGTAACAAATAGAGATGCTAATAGAGGTGGATGTGCTCAAGTATGTAGATTTGCTTTTAAAGTACCAGAAGATAAAGACTTTACAATGGCTACTAAAGATTTAAATATGGCAAGACATATTAAAGATTTAATGGATATAGGAGTTAGAAGCCTAAAAGTAGAAGGAAGAATGAGATCTCTATACTATTTAGCAACAGTTATAGGTACATATAGAGAGATAATAGATAGATTATATGATAATACTCTAACAGAAGATAAAATGAAAGTATTAGAATATAGACTAAGTAGAGTAGCTAATAGAGAGGTATCAACTCATTACTTTACTCATGAAGCAGATTTTTCAGATCAATATTATACTGGAAGACAAGAACTATCTAATCAAGATTATTTAGGATTAATAACAGGATACGATAAAGATAATAAATGTTTAATAATGGTAGAAAGAAACTACTTTGAACCTAATGATGAAGTAGAAATATTTACACCTAATAATGAAATAATTAATTATAAAGTAGAAGAAATATTTGATGAAGATATGAATAAACTAGATGTAGCTAGACATCCAGAACAAGTACTAAAATTAAAATTTGATCGTGAATTACCAATATATTCAATGATTAGATTAATAAAGAAAGGTAAATAATATGGATTATATAGAAGAAGCTAAAAATAATTTTTTAAATAAAGAAAAATATTTATCTAAATATGCAACTCCTAGTAATAAAGCTATAAGAGTAAAAGAAGATGATGATAATGATGATATTAGACCAGCATTTTATCATGATATAGATAGAATGATACATGCATCTAGTTATTCAAGATATCAAGATAAGACACAAGTTTATTCATTTAATGATAATGATCATATTACTAGAAGAATGATACATGTTCAGTTAGTAAGTAAAATTGCAAGAACTATAGGAAGAGCACTTAATTTAAATGAAGATTTAATAGAAGCTATAGCTTTAGGACATGATATTGGTCATACTCCATTAGGACATCCAGGGGAATCATTCTTAAATGAAATATCTAGAAGAGAACTAGGAGAATACTTTGCTCATAATATACAAGGAGTAAGACATTATGCATTTGTAGAAAATGGTGGTAAAGGACTAAATCTATCTATTCAAATATTAGATGGTATTATGTGTCATAATGGAGAAATGTTATCACCAATATACAAACCAATGCCAAAAACGAAAGAAGAAGTATTTAGAGAATATGAAGAAGCATATACTGATTTAGCTAAATCAAAAAAATATTCACCAATGACACTAGAAGGTTGTGTAGTAAGAATTAGTGATATTATTGGTTATATTGGTAGAGATATCGAAGATGCCATTAAATTAGGAAAAATAGATAGAAGTGAATTACCTAAAGAAATAACAGAAGTAATTGGTTCTACCAATAAAGAAATAGTAAATACTATTATCATGGATATAATAAAAGAAAGTATGGATAAACCATATATAAAATTAAGTGATGAAGTATACAAAGCTTTATTTATGCTAAAAGATTTTAATTATAAACATATATATGCATTTAGCTTATCAAAAGAAGAAAAAGAATATTATAAAGATGGTATGAATACTATTTATAATAAGTACTTAGATGATTTAAATAATAAGAATACTAACAGTAATATCTATAAAATATATTTATCAGGTCAAAGTGAAGAATATAAAAAGAATACTAATAATAAGAGAATAGTAATAGATTATATAGCAGGTATGACAGATGACTTCTTTAAGCATGAAATAAGTATTGCTAAAAATGAAAAAAAGTGATATAATCTAGCTCGTGTGAATGAATATGTATGGTATTGGGGGAAATATAAATGAGAGATTTCACAACTAATAAAAATGAAAGAAAAGAATACATAACTGATGTAAAAAAAGTAAGAAAAACTAAGGGGTCAGAATCATACGAAGTAACATTTGCTGACGGTAAAAAGTTTTCTAATCTTAGTTTTGTAGAAAATAATTTAGAAAAAATAGTAAATGCTCAAGAAGAACAAGCTAGAAAAGGTATTCAAAATAAAGAAATATTTAAAAATAAAGAACGTAAATATAGATTAAGTACTATTACAGGAACAATTATAAGTGGATTAGTTCTATCAGAACCTATCGGTAATATGATTCATAATCAACCAGTTAATCAATTATCTTTAGCTGTAGGAACAGTTGCTTTAGGAGCTACATGTATGTTCTTAATAAAATTCCTAAGTAATAAAGGTAAAGTTCTAGAATTAAATAAAATAGAATATAGAAATAATAATATTGAAGATTTAAAAAGTATTCATAAATATGAAAATTCTTTAACAGGATTATCTACCCTAAGTAAAAGATTCTTTGAGAAATCAAAAGATCCATTCTCAATAATAGAGATAGATAATTATAGTCAAAAAGACTTAGAAAGTATTATGTCAAACATTGAAAGAGAAAAGATTTATAAGTTTGATTATAAGCAAAAAACAAACAAAGCTAAATAACTTGAAATTATAAAAAAAATATGTTATACTTTTGCAAGTTAAGCTGATGAGCTTAATATAAAAAAATAAAGAATATAATGTATTTACATAAAACAGAGGTGATATAAATGGGAAATAAAAATACAGTTTATTTAACAGAGGAAGGACTTAATGAATTAAAACAGGAACTTGATAACTTAATCAATGTAAGACGTCCTGAAAATATTATTGCCATAAAAGAAGCAAGAGCATTAGGAGACTTATCAGAAAATGCAGAGTATGATGCAGCTCGTAATGAACAAGCACAAATTGAAGCAAGAATTAAACAATTAGAAAAGATGTTAGAAAATGCATCAATTATTTCAGAAGTATCTAAAGATAAAGTAGGAATTGGAAATACAGTATCTATTAAATATGTAGATGAAGATGATGATGTAGAAGAATACAAAATAGTTGGATCACAAGAAGCAGATCCATTTGAAAGTAGAATATCAAATGAAAGTCCAATTGCTAAAGCTTTATTTGATCACAAAGTAGGAGATATCGTTACAGTTGAAAGTCCTAATGGTTCATATGAAGTAGAAATTATAGAAATAAAATAAGATAATCTAAAAAGATTATCTTTTTTTTATTTTAAAAATAATGTATACTAAAATATGATAGAAGATAGGGGTGTAAATATATATGATTATTAGAAAACCATATGCCTTTTTAATAAAGAACTTTAAAAAAATACATATCTTTCTAATGCTTTTAGCATTATATGTATATTATAAATCTACACAAACATATTCATTTTTAAATGAATTTATAAAACTAGCTTCTTATGACTCATATAATGAACCAATAACAAAGTATATATCATTTACAAGTATATTCTTTTTACTTATACTTATATCTTTAAGTATGGCTTTAGGATTACTACTAAGACATAAGAAAAAACCATGGAAATTATATTTATTACCTTCAATAACGTATTTTGTAATATTAATATCTTTTTTAATGGTAAAGAGTTACTTTAATGGATATACAGGAGTAGAATCAACTTCTTCTATGAGAGCATTTAGAGATACTTTATTTATATCTCAACTAATTCAATTTGGTATATTTTTATTATATATTGTAAGAATATTTGGAATAGACTTAAATAAATTCAACTTTAAATCAGATCAAGAATTTATAGAATTAGATCAAAGTGATAAAGAAGAATTAGAAATTAATATTAATATAGATAAAGATGCTATCAAAAGAACATATAAAAGATTATTACGTAATCTAAACTATATATATCAAGAGCATAAATTATTATGTAGAGTAATAATACTTATATTTTTACTTATAGTAGGAAAAAATACATATTCATATATTAAAACTCATGGAACAGTCTATGAAGGAAGTAATTTTGTAACTAATGGATATAGTATAAAAATAAATAATTCTTATTATTCAGATAAAGCATATAATGGTAAACAAATATCATCTAAAAGTGCTTTTGTAGTTATAGATATGACTATTAAAAACTTATTAGATGATAGAAAAGTAAATCTAAATAGATTCCACATAATGAATGGAATAAATAACTATACAACAACAGATAAAACATTTGAAACTGAATTTAAAGACTTAGGTAAAGCATATTCCACATTAGAATTAAAGAAAGATAGAGAACAACAATTAATTATAATATTTAAAGTTGATAAAAAATTACCTAAAAATAGATTTGTTCTTTATTATCAAGAATTTGAAAGTAATAGTTCAGATCATTTAAGAAAAATAAAAATAAATATAGAGGATTTATCTAAAATAAAAGAGAATACAGAGTTAGCTTTAGGAAGTAAATTAAAATTTAATATCCAAGGGGTAGATGAAGAAATAATAATTCAAAATTATGATATAACTGACGAAGTATCTTATACTAATAGAATTTGTAATATTTCTAAATGCAATGGTAACTATAGTACAGTTACAGCACCAGAAGGATATAAAATATTAACACTAAAATTTGGATCAATTAATTATGAAGGTGTAAACTTTATAGATTTTACAAAAGACTATGGAAAATTAGTATATAAAAATGCTAATGGAAAAGACGTAAAATTAGATGTTGTAAATGCATTAAGACAAGGATATTATGGAAAACAGATATACATAAGAATTCCTAATGAAGCTGCTACATCAGAGTCAATTAAATTAGAATATATAATAAGAAATAATAAATATGTCTATAAAATTTTATAAAAATAAGATATAATGTTTATAAGAAGATAAAGGGTGACTAATATGAAAAAGATAATTAATAGTAAAAATATAGTTACAATATTAGGAATAGTTATACTAGTAGGTATTTTATTCTTCTTTTATGCTAAAAGAGTAGATTCAGCTATTAATCCTATAACAGTACCATATGCTAAAAAACAAATAGCTGCTGGAGTAAAGATAACTGCTGATATGGTAGATACTACCGAAGTACCTCCATCTATGATAACTGATGATACAATTAAGAATTTATCAGACGTTATTGGAAAATATTCTAATGCTGATACTATAATTCCTGAAGGAAGTTTGTTTAATGAAAGAAATGCTGTAGATAAAGAAAAGTTACCAGCTAATATAATATTAGATTACCCAGAGGGATATGTATTATATAACTTATCAGTTAATACAACTACTACATATGGTAATTCAATATATCCAGGAAACTATATAGATTTATATCTAAAAGCAAGTACTAGATCAATAGATGGAATGACATCATCAAATTCTAAAGTAGTATTAGGTAAACTATTATCTAATATTCAAGTAATAGCAGTAAAAGATAGTGATGGAAAACCAGTATTTAAAGATTTGGAAGAAAGAAGAGCACCAGCTATGATAGTATTTGCAGTACCAGAAGAATATTATATATTAATTAAAAAAGTTGAATATTTAAGAACATATGATGCAGAATTAATAACAGTACCAACTAATGAGGGATTAAAGAATGAACCTGGATCATTAACACTAAGCAGTGAATCATTAAAAAATTGGATAAATGAAGTAACTAGATGGCAATAATAAGATACCTAATAACACAAGGTATCTTTCTTTGTTTTTATTAAAATAAATCATATAGTTACATTGACTTTTGAATATTTCATGGTAAAATTATTATTAGATAATAAAAAAGATAGAGTAGGATGGAAAGGATAATATAGGTAAGGGTTATGAGTGAAAATGAAGAAAAGACTGAATTGACTTTAAGTGATAATCAAAAACTAAATAAAAGAATAAAAACTATATCAATACTACTTATCCTAGCAGTAATATTATGGGTATTTGTATTGAATCCTTTGATTACATTTAAAAAGAATGAAAAAACGTTCAAAGAAGCAGCACAAAGATACTATGAATTCTATGAAAGTGAATTACCCACTGGAGATAGAATTGCTGATGTATCATTACAAAAGCTATATGAAAAAGGATTTTTAGATACAGATTTTTATGTTCCATATAAAATATTAAAGAAAACAACTTGTTCAGTAACAGATAGCTGGGTAAAAGTTGCAAAGAAAGATGATGGATACAAATATTACACATATTTAAAATGTGGTTTATTATCATCTAGTGTAGATCATAAAGGACCTAGAATTACACTTAATGGTGATAAAGATATGACTATAGGTTTAGGAGAAGAATATACTGAACCTGGAGTTAAATCAGTAAGAGATAATTCAGATGGATCTATTGATACAAAAAAAGTAACAATAGAAGGAAAAGTAGATACATCAAAAATAGGAGTATATGAAGTAACTTATTCTGCAATTGATACATTGAAAAATAAATCTACAGTAACTAGAACAATAACAGTAGTTCAAAAATTAAATAGTACAATTAAAAAAGCTACTGAAAATACTGGATATTATGTAGGTAATCCAAATAACTATATTTACTTCTCTGGAGTATTATTTAGAATAGTAGATATAGATGGAGATAATGTAAGAATAGTAGCAGATAGAGATGTATCTAATATTAACTATAGTAGCTTAGATGATTGGTTAGAATACTATTATGATCATATAAGTGATGAATCAAAGAAATTAGTAGTAAAGAATAAATATTGTCAGATGACAGTAAATGAAAATGATACAACAGCAACAAGCTGTAGTAATTATACAAAAGCAAAAGAAGTATATATACCATCAATAGTAGATGTTAATAGAGCACAATCTGGAAATCAAAACTTCTTAAAACCAACTACTATGTCATGGGTAGCTGATAAAGCAAGTGATACAAAAGCATACCTAACAAGAGATGTCTTCTATGGAGAAGAATATGGTAAATCATTCCTAGCGTATGATCAAGACTTAAACTTTGGTATAAGACCTATGTTAACTATTAAAGGAGATACATTAATAGTAGAAGGAACTGGAACAAAAGATGATCCATATAACTTAGGAGAATTTACAAGAGGTAAAGCAGATGACTATGTAAACTCAAGAACATCAGGAGAATACATAAGTATAAATGGAGCTATCTGGAGAATAATAGAAGCTCAAAAAGATGGAACAACAAAG
>CAMOKF010000035.1 GCA_946617625.1 uncultured Bacillota bacterium | reverse complement strand
CCCATTGATCTCTGATTGTTCCACCAAATTCTTTAGTCCAATCCCAACAAGCTTCTAAGAATTTATCTCTTCCATATTCATACTTATCTATACCTTTTTCTTTTAATCTTTTAACTACTTTAGCTTCAGTAGCTATAGCAGCATGATCCATTCCAGGTAACCATAAAGCATCAAATCCCTGCATTCTTTTATATCTAATAATAATATCTTGAATAGCAGTATCATAAGCATGACCTAAATGTAATTTACCAGTAACATTAGGAGGAGGAATAACTATACAGTAGTGAGGTTTACTACTTTTATTATCACAATTAAAATAATTATTATTCTTCCAATAATCATATTTTTTCTCTTCAGTTTTCTTATGATCATATTTAGTATCTAACATAAAAAACTCCTTTCTTTAGTACAAAAAAATATAGAGTAAAACTCATATCTATATTATAACTAAAAATAATTAAAAAGCAATTGATTTCAATGTATACATAAAATAAATAATTATAAGTAAGAGCAGATAATAACTAAAATAATAATTCTAAGATTTTTTTAAGGTTGAAAAGATTTTTTAAAGTGATATAATATTCATATAATAGGGTGGTTTGATACCATTGATATTGAGGTGATATATTGAAAGGGATTAGTGTTACTAGTGAAATAGGAAAATTAAAGAAAGTATTACTACATAGACCAGGAGAAGAATTACTTAATTTAACACCTGATAGTCTAAGTGAATTACTATTTGATGATATTCCGTTTTTACCAGATGCTCAAAGAGAGCATGATCAATTTGCCCAAGCTTTAAGAGAAAACGGAGTAGAAGTTGTTTATCTTGAAGACTTAATGGCAGAAGTTATTTCTATGAATAATGGAATAAGAGCAAACTTTATTAAACAATTTATGGAAGAAGCAGGAATTAATACTGCTAAATACAAAAGGTTAGTTGGTAATTATTTAAACAGCATTACAAATCCAAAAGCATTAGTTTTAAAAACGATGGCAGGAATTCAAGTTAGTGATATTTATGATGAGAAAAGAGATGTTGAAAAAACATTAGTTGATTTAATTCAATCTCCTGATAAATTTATTGCTGCTCCAATGCCAAATTTATATTTTACTAGAGATAATTTTGCAAGTGTAGGACATGGTATAGATTTACATAGAATGTATTCTGAAACAAGAAATAGAGAAACAATATATGCAGAGTTTATATTTAAATATCATCCTGACTACCAAAATGTTTCTAAATATTATAATAGAAACTATGCATGGCATACTGAAGGTGGAGATTTATTAAATATCAATGATCATACTGTTGCAATTGGTATTTCTCAAAGAACTCAACCTGAAGCAATAGATCAATTAGCTAAAAATTATTTTAGAGCAAAAGATTGTAAGATTGATACAGTACTTGCATTTAACATACCAAATAGTAGAGCATTTATGCATTTAGATACTGTATTTACTCAAATTGATAAATATACATTTACTTATCATCCTGGAATTATTGGATCATTACAAGTATTTGAAATTACAGAAGGTTTTGATCCAAATACTTTTGAAGATTTAGTAGTTAAAGAAATTAATGCACCATTAAATGAGATATTAGAACACTACTTAAATCATCCAGTTAAATTAATACCATGTGCTGGAGGAGATAAAGTAAGTGCAGAAAGAGAACAATGGAATGATGGATCTAATACGCTATGTATAGAACCTGGAGTAGTTGTTGTATATGATAGAAATAATGTTACTAATGATGTTCTTCGTAAAGAAGGAATAAAAGTAATAGAAATACATGGAGCAGAATTATCTCGAGGACGTGGAGGTCCAAGATGTATGAGTATGCCTCTAGTTAGGGAGGAAGTTGAATGGGAAGCTTAAAAGGAAGAGATTTCTTAAAATTACTTGATTATACACCAGAAGAAATTAATCAACTTCTAAGTGTTGCTATCGGTTTAAAGAAAAAGAAACATGCTGGTGAGCCTCATAGATACCTTGAAGGTAAACAAATAGCTATAATCTTTGAAAAAGACTCAACAAGAACAAGATGTTCTTTTGAAGTAGCAGCTAAAGATTTAGGTATGGGAGTTACTTATTTAGGACCAACTGGTTCACAAATGGGTAAAAAAGAAACAATTGCTGATACTGCAAGAGTATTAGCATCTATGTATGATGGCATAGAATATCGTGGTTTTGAACAAAGTATAGTTCAAGAACTAGCAGATTATTCTAAAGTACCAGTATGGAATGGATTAACTAATGAGTTTCATCCAACACAAATGCTAGCAGATGTAATGACTATATTAGAAGAGTTTGGAACTATAAAAGGTAGAAAGCTAGTATTCTGTGGAGATGCTAGAAATAATGTTGGAAATTCATTAATGGTAGTTTCAGCAAAATTAGGAATGCATTTCGCATGTTGTGCTCCAAAAGAATTATTTCCAGAAGAAGAGTTAGTAAAGGAATGTTTAAAAATATGTGAAGAAACTGGAGGTACTATTACTCTTACTGAAGATATTATGGAAGGCACTAAAGATGCAGATGCAATATACACAGATGTTTGGGTTTCTATGGGAGAGCCTATGGAACTTTGGGAAAAAAGAATTAATTTATTAAAACCATATCAAGTAAATAGAGAAGTAATGAATAATGCTAAACCTAATGCAATCTTCTTACATTGTTTACCATCTTTTCATAATACTGGTACTACAATCGGTAAAGAAATATTTGAAAAGTATGGACTTAAAGAAATGGAAGTTACAGATGAAGTATTCGAGTCTAAGCAATCAAGAGTATTTGAAGAAGCTGAGAATAGAATGCATACAATAAAAGCTGTAATATTAGAAACTTTAAGATGAGTAGAATAGTAGTTGCCTTAGGTGGCAATGCATTAGGAAAGAATTCTAAAGAACAATTAGAAATAGTTAAAAGTACAGCTAGTAATTTAGTTGATTTGGTAGAAATGGGTAATGAAATAGTTATTACCCATGGTAATGGTCCACAAGTAGGTATGATATTTAATGCATTAGCTAATGTAGACCCTTCTACTACTGAAGATGATATGCCATTTGCTGAATGTGGAGCTATGTCACAAGGATATATTGGTTATCACCTACAACAAGCTATGGAAGCAGAATTTGCTAAAAGAAATATGCGTAGAAAAGTGGCAACTATAGTAACGCAAGTGGAAGTAGATGCTAATGATCCAGCATTTAATGATCCAACTAAGCCAATTGGTTCATTTTATACAGAAGAAGAAGCTAAAAAATTAGCTAGTGAAGATGGAGCAATTTACAAAGAAGATGCAGGTAGAGGATGGAGAAAAGTAATTGCATCTCCTAAGCCTAAAAAAATATGTGAATTGAACACTATTAAGAGATTAATAGAAGAACATAATATAGTAATAACTTGTGGAGGAGGAGGTATTCCTGTAGTAGCTACTGATAATGGTTACAAAGGAGTAGATGCAGTTATTGATAAAGATCGTACCAGTGCTTTATTAGCTAGTAGTATTGATGCTGATATTTTATTAATTTTAACTGCAGTAGAACAAGTTAAAATAAATTTTGGAAAAGAAAATGAAGAAAACTTATTAAAGATAGATACTGAAGAAGCTAAAAAGTATATAACAGATGGAGAATTTGCAGCAGGATCTATGCTTCCTAAAGTAGAAGCATGTCTTTATTTCTTAAATCATTCTGATAATAAAAAGGCTATTATCACATCATTAGAAAAAGCTAAAGATGCGATTAATGGAAATACAGGTACAACCATTATTAAGAAGGAGGAAAAGAAAAAAATGGAAAGTACAGAAAAAGAGGTTAAAAGAAGTGCCTCACGTAAAAAGAATCAAAAGCGTTCTATTACATTATCTGCCTTCACAATTATTTTGATTCTTACAGTAGTTATGGCAATAATTACACACTTTTTGCCACATGCCATATTTAATGGTGAAACAATAGTAGATGGTAGTGGTGTAGTTGGAGCAACATTATCTCAAACATTACTTGCTCCAATATTAGGATTTGCAGATGCAATAGATATCTGCTTATTCGTACTAATCCTAGGTGCATTCTTAAAAGTAGTTACTAAGAGTGGAGCACTTGAAACAGGAATTGAGGTATTGATTAAAAAACTAAAAGGGAAAGAGTTATTATTAATACCACTATTAATGTTCATATTCTCAATTGGTGGTACTACTTATGGTATGCTTGAAGAAACAGTAGGTTTCTATGCAATACTTAGTGTTGCAATGGTAGCTGCTGGAATGGATACTTTAGTAGCATCAGCAATAGTATTATTAGGAGCTGGTTCTGGAGTTCTAGGATCAACAATAAACCCTTTTGCAGTAGGAGCTGCAATTGATGCATTACCTAGTGGTATAGGTGCTAATCAAGGAATAATAATTGGATTAGGTATTATTCTATGGTTAACTACATATATTATTTCTACTTTAGCAGTAATTAGATATGCTAAGAAAGTAATAGCTGATAAAGGTTCTTGCTTCTTATCTTTACAAGAACAAAAAGATATGGAAGAAATATATGCAGTTAAAGAAGAAAAATCAAATCCTAAATTAACAGGAAAGCAAAAAGCAACATTAATAATGTTCTTGTTTACATTCGTAATAATGATTATTGGATTTATTCCATGGGGAAGTTTTGGAATAACATTATTCGAAAAAGGAAAAATATTCTCAACTTTAACAGGATTACCATTAGGAGAATGGTATTTCCAAGAATCAACTTTATGGTTCTTAATAATGACTATAGTTATGGGTATTGTTAATGGAATGAGTGAACATGAATTTGTTGATACATTTGTTGATGGTGCTGATGATATGGTTGGTGTTATTTTAGTAATTGCACTAGCTAGAGGTACTTCAATATTAATGGCACAAACATATTTAGATAATTACATAATTTATAATGCTGCAGAAGCATTAAGAAATGTTCCAGTAGTAGTATTTGCACCACTTAATTATATCCTACATGTAGGATTATCTGTTTTAGTTCCATCATCAAGTGGAATTGCTTCATTATCAACGCCAATTATGGCTTCATTAGCTAATGAACTAGGATTCTCAGTTGATGTAACAATTATGGAAATGGTTGCAGCTAATGGTTTAGTTAACTTATTTACACCAACTTGTGGTGCTATAATGGGTGGATTAGCATTAGCAAGAGTTAATTATACAACATGGTTAAAGTGGGCTGGAAAAGTAATAGCTTTAATAGCAATTGTAAATATAATTATATTAACTATAGCAATGGTATTAATATAAAAAAGCATTATATGGAAAAGCTTAAATGCTTTTCCATTTTTTATTAGGATGTGATGACGTGAAAAAAAAATTACTTGTATTACTGTTACTAATTCCATTATTAATTAGTGGATGTAGTATAAAAAAAGAAAAACTAATTTTAGCAACAGAAGCAGGCTTCGCTCCTTATGAGTACTATGAGAATGGAGAAATAGTAGGAGTAGATATTGATATTGCAAAAGAGATTGCTAATAGATTAAATAAAGACTTAGTAGTAAAAGATGTAGCTTTTGATTCCATAATATCAGAGGTAAAAACTGAAAAAAGTGATTTTGGTGCTGCTGGTATAAGTTATACAGAAGAAAGAGCAAAAGAAGTAGATTTTTCAATTGACTATATGGAGTCTAAACAAGTATTAATTGTTAAAGATAGTAGTATGATTACTAGTCCTAAGCAATTAAAAAGAGAAAGAGTAGCTGTTCAACTAGGTAGTGTAGCTGATAGTTATCTAACTGAAGAATATCCATATCTTACAATTATTCGTGAAAAAAAATTTTTAGCTGCTATTCAAGATTTAATAGATGATAAAGTTGATGCAGTTGCCATGGATGAAATTCCAGCTAAAGAATTGATTAAAAGTGATATGAAAATTTTAGGTGAAGCTTTAGTAGTAGACCATTATGGTATGATTGTTAAAAAAGGTAATAAGGAACTATTAGATAACATTAATGAAGTTATTAAAAATATGCAAAAAGAAGGCAAAATAGATGAAATATTACTTACTCATATGGGATTAAAAGAAAAACAAAACATACCAGATAGAAATAATCAAAGTATAACTGAAAAGTTTTATTATAGTATTATCTATGATGGCCGTTATAAATATATAATTGAAGGTCTAAAGAACACCTTATTAATTGCCTTAGGAGCAGTGCTTCTAGGAGTATTATTAGGTGGAATAACAGCAATTATTAGAAATATAAATGAGAATACAAATAAGCTAAAAATACTAAGCACATTAGCAAAAACATATGTAACTGTTATAAGAGGTACTCCATCTATATTACAATTAATGATAGTTTACTATGTAATATTTAAAGCTGTTGATATTAATATAGTATTAGTTGGAATATTATCATTTGGAATCAATAGTGGAGCATATGTAGCAGAAATAATAAGAGCAGGAATTAATTCAGTTGATAAAGGACAAATAGATGCAGGATATGCCTTAGGTCTTCATTATGACCATATAATGGGGAAAATAGTTTTACCAAGTGCAATTAAAAATATATTACCAGCTTTAGGAAATGAATTTATTACATTAGTAAAAGAAACATCAGTAGGAGCATATATAGGAATAGTTGAATTAACAAAAGCATCTGATATTATAGCTTCACGTACTTATGATTACTTCTTCCCATTAATTATAATTGCATTAATATATTTATTAATTACTTTAGTTCTTACTAAATTAATTAGTATTATGGAGGTGAAGTTAAAACATGCTAGAAATTAAAAATTTAAAGAAAAACTTTGCCGAGAAAAAAGTTTTAAAAGGAATAAATATTAATGTTAATAAAGGGGATGTCATTGGAATTATAGGACCATCAGGATGTGGTAAATCAACATTATTAAAATGTATTAATTTACTAGAAAAACCTACAAGTGGACATATTATATTTCAAGGCGATGACATAGTTGATAATAATGATTTAGAAATATTACGTCAAAAGATTGGTATGGTATTTCAACAATTTAACTTATTTGAAAATATGACTGTGTTAGAAAATATTATTCTAGCTCCCACATTATTAAAGTTAATGAGTAGAGAGGAAGCTAAAAAAGAAGCGCTAATCTTATTAGATAAAATTAATCTAAAAGATAAAGCTAATAATTATCCATCAGAACTTTCTGGAGGACAAAAACAAAGAGTTGCTATAGTAAGAACTCTTATTATGAAATGTGAAATTATTTTATTTGATGAGCCTACTTCAGCTCTTGATCCAGAAATGATTTGTGAAGTTACTAACTTAATGAGAAAAATAAGAGATGAAGGTATGACAATGATAATAGTTTCTCATGAAATAAATTTTATAAAGAATTTCTGTAATAAAGTTATTTTTATGAGTGATGGATATATAGTAGAAGAAGGAACAAGCAAAGAAATATTTGAACATCCTAAAGATGAAAGATTAAAGAGCTTTTTATCTAAAATTAATAGCATTTAAAAAAACTAGAAATAATTCTAGTTTTTTTTCATAAATATATACTTAAATATTTGTTTATAGATTTTAAATGAATCTCTTATAGGTTTAAAGTGAGAACTAGAATTATTATCAATATAAACAGTTTCTATTTCTATTTCTTTTATTGGAATTTTTCTTTTAGAAAAATCTAATAATACATTTATTTCATATTCGAATCTATCTCCATCTATATGTAATAACTCTTTAGCTATTTTTTCACTAAAAGCTCTAAGACCTGTTTGAGTATCATATATCTTATTACCAGTAACTAGATGAAATATACCTCTAGTTATTTTATTTCCTATTTTACTTCTTGCTGGGACATCATTAGTATTAAACATTCTACTACCTAGTATTAAAGAATCAGTATTTTCATTAGCACATCTACAAATATTAATAGTATCTTTAATAGTATGTTGTCCATCACAATCTAATGTTACTACTACATAATCATTAAAATTATTAACTATAAATTGTAGACCTGTTTTTAGAGCTACACCTTTACCTTTATTAACTTCATGATCAATTAATATACATTTATCTCTTATAGTATTGAATATATCTAAAGAATCATTATTACTACCATCATTAACAACTACTATAACAAACTTATTATTAATTAGTTCAGCAATAAGATTAATTAATTTGTAATCAGGATTATAAGCAGGTATTAAAGCTATATTTTTTTCCATGTTCTCACATCCTATCTTTAATATATTTAATCTTTTATATTTATATCATTGAATTCAATCTCCATTAAAAGATTTTGAGTAATTGCTTCTCTTTCTTCTTTTATCTCACTAAGAGAATAAATCATTGCATCAAAGCCTTCCCATAAAGCAAAAGAAAATATAAATCCAAATACTTCTATAAAGAAGTCAAAATCAGTAGCAAAGAAAAAGAAAATATATAATAAGAAAGAAGTTAATCCTAATACTATTAATTTAAATATTTTATTTTTTATTTTTAAATATTCATTTTGTGACTTATATAATTCAATAGCATAGTGCTCTTTAAATAAATGTTTAACTAATCCTTGTTCTTTTGAAGTTAATTCAATACCATTGATATGAAAGTTTATTTTAGTATCATTATCTAACATTGAACTTTTCTCTTCTATAAACTCATATATATCTGAATTAAGTTCCTTTTGTTTACCTCTAGTTCTAGAATCAAATAATTCATCTTTACTTTCTAAATATATAAATATGTCAGCATCTCCATCATCAGTTAAAAACTCTTCTTTAATATAACCATCTAAATATTCTTGATTAGAATATTGTTTAATTTTCTCTTTAACTTTTTCATTAAAACTATTCAAGATTATCACCTACTATACGTTAATTATAATATATATAAAGTAAAAAGTAATTTACTTTTTTATAAAAATTGTGTATAATAATGAACCATTGAGTGGTGATACTATGAATAAAAGAGCAAATTTATATTTAAATTTATTTGGATTTGTATTTTTCATACTAGCATTTATCTTTTTTATACTAACAATGAGAATAGAGGGTATGAATAAAACAATATATATACTTAGAAATATAACTTTCTTATTAACATTTGCGACAGGATCATTATTTATTCTTACAGAAATACTATTATTTATGCTATTAAAAAACAATTATAGAGCTTTATATATATTTTATTTTATAGCAGAAGTAGTTATAGCTTCTTTATTAAATATTAAATTTATGTTTTCATTTATAATAGTTTTTATTGTATTAAAAATGGTTAAAGATATGTATAGAATTAATTATGTAGATAAAATATATAGACCTAGAGTATTCAATAAATATTGTAAGATGTTTAATATTAAGATAAAAGATTATCCTAAAAGTAAAAGAAAAAGTATTTCATTACGAAGAAAAGATACTTTATTAAATAATAAAGAATTAAAGACTAGAGTATAAGACCAATATTGGTCTTTTTATTATTATAAAAAGAAGATATAATATAGGTAGAGGAAATGATATTATGAATAATATAATTAATTTTTTAAAAAGTATATATAGTCCAATATTATTAGTTTTAATAGCAGTAATTATATCCCATATA
>CAMOKF010000034.1 GCA_946617625.1 uncultured Bacillota bacterium | reverse complement strand
TATATCATTTATTTTATTTATCATAAATAAAAAAAGAAGATTTCTCTTCTTTATAACCATACTCCAAATATTATTCCAGCCATTGCGAGTATTAATCCTAATACCCAGAATAATTTAACTATATCTGTTTCTTCCCATCCTAATTTTTCAAAATGATGATGTACTGGTGTCATTAGGAATAGTTTTTTATGAAATACTATTACCCAGAATGTTTGTAGGATAACACTTAGTGTTTCTATTATGAATATTCCAGCAACTACTAAGAGTGTTAGTTCTCTATGTGTTAGAATTGCAATAGCTCCCATTGCTGCTCCTAATGCTAATGAACCTGTATCTCCCATAAATATCTTAGCTGGATGAGTATTATATATTAAGAATCCTACTATGGATCCAACTAATATTAAACTGAATAATCCTATTTCTTGGAATCCAACAGTTAATGATATTAAACTATATGCTATTAAGGCTATTGCTGCTAATCCTCCTGCTAAACCATCTAATCCATCAGTTAGGTTTACAGCATTACTTGCACCTACTAATACAAATAATATTGCTAGTCCATATAGCCATCCTAATTCTAAATCTATATGTAGTGTTCCAACTACCCAACTAGTTTGTCCTCCACTACGCATATATATATAGAAAAATCCTATAGCAATTAAGACTTGTAAAAATAATTTTTGATAAGTTGTTAGTCCTTCATTGTCAGCTTTTTTTATAGATAAATAATCATCTAAAAATCCTATTAAGGAATAACCAATGAATACTAATAATACTATTCCTAAATTAGATGTATATGAAATTTTATCTGTTATTATTAAGGCTAAAGTAACTAGTATTGTTGGAATAATAAATATTAATCCACCCATAGTTGGTGTTCCTTCTTTTTTTCTATGTGCTTCACCAACAAATATACTAATTTTTTGTCCTACTCTAAACTTTCTTAATATAGGGACTAAGAATAATCCCAATAAAGCAGATGATAAAAAACCTAACATAATAGCAAAAACAGCTTTTGTTAGTAGTAACATTTTTATTCCTCCGTTCAAGGTTCATTATATCATAAATGATTTTATTGATTTATCTTTCTGTAAAACTTTACATTTTTTAATTGTAAACTAATTTAACTTATATACTTTATCTGTATTAAGTTGTTTTTTTCTTTCATTTTCTTTTATTCTTTCTATTTCGTATTGTTTTTCTTCTAATTGTTTCTGCATTTCTTCTAAGTCTTTTACTATTTTTATAAATTCCTTACTATCTTCTAATTCTTTATAATCTTTTTTTAATTTATTTAATACTTTATCTATCTTATCTTTTGTTTTATTAATATCACTTAATACTTTATCTATCTCTTTTAAGTTTGATTCTATATCTTTAGAATAATCTTCTACTTCGATACTCTTATATTTTCTATTTATAGGTTTTACTGCTGTTATCAATCCTATATAATATAAACCTATTGTTAAAAAATTAAATAACTTTTTACTACTTCTTACTCCTGGAATAGTCATTTGTTTTTTTACTTTATTTAGTGTTATAGCTGTACCGATAGCTATCCCACTTAATTGTATTCTTTTAATATCTAAATTATTAACTTCTTTTTTTATTTTTTCTTTTGTGTTTTTTAAATTAAGATCTTGTTCATTTTGAAATTTAATTAATTCATTAAAATGTTTCTTAATACTTTGTTTCTTTTCTTTTATTTCCTCTATTTTTTCTTCTTCTATTGCTTCTTTTTCTTTATCTATTTTTTCTTTAATTATTGACTCATATTTTTTAATTTCTTCTACTTTATCATTTATATTATTTATTATTTTCTTATCTTTTTTATTATTAATTAGTTTTTCAATATCTTCTTCTACTAATACACTAATGTAATTTGATTCTGTTTCTACTAATTCATCTGTTTTTATATTATTTTTATATTCATCTAACTTTTCTATTATCTTATTTAATTTATCTAAATTCTTTCTAGATGGAGAATTCTCTAGTTTCTTAATCTCATTTATTATATCTTCTTCATAATAATGATTTCTTAGTTTTATACGTATATCTTTTAACTTATTTTCATATTCTTCTATTAATTTTTTATCTTTTACTTTAGAAATTTTTTCTTCTAATCTTTTTTCTTCTTCTATCGTGTAAATTACTTCTTTTTTAGGTTCTACTTTTTTATATTTTTTATTTTCTTTTGATTCTTTCTTTTCTTCTACTTGTTCTTCTTTTTTTGATTTTCTTTTATAATTAATCTTTTTACTTTTTTCTTCTTTTGTACTTTCTTTTTCATTTAATATAAGAGTTTCTAATACTGCTCCTACAATAACTAATGGTACTAAAGTTAAAATATTTATTATTTGTTTTTTCTTTACTCTTTTTTCTAATTCTTTAGTAGAATCATCTATATACATTTTTTTATTCTTTATTTTCTTTTTCATTTTCTTCTCCATTATAGTTTTATTTTAACATATTCTTTTTATATAAACAAAAAAAGCACTTTATTTATGTGCTTTTTCTAGATTTTCTTTAGCTACTGTAAGCATTAACTTAATTCTATTAGTTTGATTAGTATGTGATGCTCCTGGATCATAATCTATTGCTACTATATTTGCATCTTTATAAATACTTCTTATTCTTTTAATTACTGATTTACCAACTATATGATTAGGTAAGCAAGCAAATGGTTGTACACAGACTATATTGTTTATTCCATCTTTCATTAATTCTACCATTTCTGCAGTTAAGAACCATCCTTCTCCTGTTTGATTACCTGTTGATATAATTCCTTCTACATTTTTAGATAATTCATAAATATTAGTTACTTGTCTAAATCTTGTACCTTGAAGCGCTTTTCTTACTGGTCTTTCATAAAAATCAATAAAGTTTAATACTTGATGATTTATAAATGATGATACTTTAGATGTCTTCAATAGTTTTTCTTTTATCATACCATTATAAGCACAGTATTTTACAAATCCCATTAACTCTGGTACAGTCGCTTCTGCTCCTTCTTTTTCTAGTTTATCTACTAAGTAATCATTTCCAAAGTAATTATATTTTATAAGTATTTCTCCAACTATTCCTACTCTAGGTTTATTAACCTTCTTTATTTTTATATTTTTAAAGTCTTCTACTATATCATTTATATTATCTCTAAATTCTTTAAGACTACCTTTTCTTACAGCTACTCTACATATATTTTGCCATCTTTCATATAATTCATTTGTTGAGTTAGGTATTACTTCATATGGACGTGTTGCATATAATAGTTTCATTAATAAGTCTCCATATACTACGGCTTGTAATATTTTATTTAATAGGGATGGAGTTATTTTGAATGCTTGTTCTTTTTCTAATCCACTTAAATTAAGTGATAATATTGATACTTTTTCTAAACCTGCATCTCTTAGAGCTTTTCTTATTAATCCTATATAATTAGTTGCTCTACATCCTCCACCTGTTTGAGTAATAATTACACTTGTATTATCTAAATCATATTTTCCACTTTGTAATTCATGTATTAATTGACCTGTTACTAGTATTGCTGGATAGCAACTATCATTATTAACATATCTTAATCCTGTTTCTACTGTATCATTTGTTGTTTTATTTAAATATACTGCATTATATCCTTCACTTTGTAATACTGCTTCAAACATTTTAAAATGAGCACTAGACATATCTGGGAATAAAATAGTATGTTTTTTATCTTCTTTCTTAAAGATATTCTTATTATAAGTATATGGTTTATATTTATAATCTTTTAATCTCTTATTCATAGAAGCTACTAATGATCTTATTCTTATTTTGATAGCTCCTAAGTTATTAATTTCATCTATTTTAATTGTTGTATATAATCTATTATTATACTTTAATATTTCTTCTGTTTGATCTGTTACTATAGCATCTAATCCACATCCAAATGAATTTAAATTTACTAATTCTAAATTTGGATATCTTGAGACTACATCTGCAGCATTATATACTCTAGAGTGATATGACCATTGATCTACTACTCTTAATTTTGTTTCTAAGTTACTTAAATGACATATAGAATCTTCTGATAAAACAGCTAATCCTAATGAATTAATCATTGTATCTATTCCATGATTAACTTCTTTATCTAAGTGATATGGTCTACCAGCTAGTACTATTGCTTTTTCATTATGTTCATTTACCCATTTTAAGAATTCTTCACCTTTTTTACGTACTTCTCTTTTATATTTTCTTTGTTCTTTGAATCCTTCTTTAATAGCATTTTCTAGTTCTTCTTTAGTAAAATTATATTCTTTAAATTCTTCTAATTCTAAGAATCTTTTTAATAGAGCTTTTTCTTCTAATGGTAAGAATGGATTAATATACTTAATTTTTCTTGTTTCTAAATCTTCTACATTTAGTTTTATTGCTTCTGAATATGACTGAACTATAGGACAATTATAATTATTGTCGCTTGTTTTAAACTTCTCCATTTCAAACATTATACATGGGTAAAAGATTGTATTAATTCCTTTATCTAATAAATTCATAATATGTCCATGTACTAATTTAGCTGGATAACAAACTGACTCTGATGGCATAGATTCTATTCCTTTTTCATATAGTTTATGATTAGAATGATCTGATAATACTACTTTAAATCCTAGATTAGTTAATATTGTAAACCATAAAGGATAGTCTTCATACATATTAAGAACTCTAGGTATTCCTATTTCTCCTCTTGTTGGGTTTTCTATTGGAGTATAATCAAATACTCTATCATATTTCCATTGATACATATTAGGTAATGTACTATTACTTCCATTATTTCCACTACCTCTTTCACATCTATTACCTGAGATAAATACTCTTTTATTAAACATGTTTACTGTTAATGCACAATTATTTTGACATCTTCCACATCTTGTATGTGATGTTTTTATTTTTAAATTTTCTATTTCTTCTTTTGTTAATATACTACTTTTAACATCTTGATCTTCATATTCTTTAAAGTTATTTAAAGCAATTAATGCTACTCCATAAGCTCCCATTAATCCGGCAATATTAGGCCTAACTACTTCTTTGTTAGTAATTTTTTCAAAAGCTCTTAATACTGCATCATTTAAGAATGTTCCTCCTTGGACTACTATCTTCTTTCCTAAGGTTTCATTATCTCTTATTTTCATTACCTTTTGTAGGGCATTTCTTACTACTGAGTATGATAATCCAGCAAATATATCACTTAATGGTCTTCCTTCTTTTTGAGTTTGCTTAATCTTTGAATTCATAAATACTGTACAACGAGATCCTAAATCAATTGGCTCTTTAGATTTTACTGCTAGTTCTACAAATTCATGTACATTCATATTTAAACTTTTTGCCAATGTTTCAATGAATGATCCACATCCTGATGAACAAGCTTCATTAAGCATAATAGAGTCTACTGCTCCATCTTTTATCTTAATATACTTCATATCTTGTCCACCTATATCTATGATACTTTCTACACCTTCTAAAAAGTAATTAGCTGCTTCATAATGAGCCATTGTTTCTATTTCAGATATATCTAGATTAAAGGCTGTTTTTATTAATAATTCTCCATATCCTGTTGATCCAGAACTTCTTATAACTGTTTTTTCTGGTAATTTAGAATATAAATCTAAGATCATTCCTTTTACTGTATCTACTGGAGTACCTTCATTAGATTTATAGTTTTCATATAATAAATTACCTTCTGAATCTATTGCTACTACTTTAGCCGTAGTTGATCCTGCATCTATTCCTACAAATACATCTCCAACATAACTGGCTAAATCTTTTTCTTTTACTTTATATTTACTTTGTCTTTTTAAGAATTTTTTATAATCATCTTCATCTTCAAATAATGCTTCTAGAGTACCTGACTCACTTTCTTTGAATTTATCTATCTTATCTAAGATTTTTAACAGTTGTTCTTCTGTTACTTTTTTCTTTTCTTCTTTATCAAGAATTGCTCCCATACATACAAATAGTCTGGCATCTTCTGGTATTATTATTTCATTTTCTTTTAGACCTAATGTATCAATAAATCTATTTCTTAGAGCAGATAAGTAATTTAATGGTCCTCCTAAGAATATTACATTTCCTTTAATTGGTTTTCCACAAGCTAATCCAGATATTGTTTGATTAACTACTGCTTGCATTATTGATAATGCTATATCTTCTTTTTTAGCTCCTTCATTTAAAAGTGGCTGAATATCAGTTTTGGCAAATACTCCACATCTTGATGCTATTGGATATATTTGTGTACCATTTATTGCTAAATCATTTAATCCTTCTGTTGTAGTATTCAATAATACTGCCATTTGATCTAAGAATGCTCCTGTTCCACCAGCACATGAACCATTCATTCTTTGTTCTATAGTTTGATCAAAGTAAATTATTTTAGCATCTTCTCCACCTAATTCTATTGCAACATCTGTAGTTGGGGCATATTCTTCTACTGCATTTTTACATGCTATTACTTCTTGAACAAATCCTATATTTAAAAACTTAGCTAAGGCTATAGCTCCACTACCTGTTAAAGTAATTGTATAATTATTATTTCCATTCTTATGCAAAAACTCTTTTAACAATTCTTTTATTGTTTTTTTAGTATTTGAATAGTGTCTTTGATAATCACTATATATAACATTATTTTTTTGATCCATTGCTACTATTTTTACAGTAGTAGAACCAATATCTAATCCTATATTTAATATTTTTTTCATACTTATCCTCCATATACAACTTAACTATAGAGTTATTTTTTGCTTCTTATATATTATACATAAAAAAAAGACTATTAGCTAGTCTCTTTATTTTACCACACTTTCTATTTCTTGTAGTTCAAATCTATATTTTTGCTTTACATTAGGATACTTTTTATGATCCACTTCTGATAAGAACATTTCTTTAGGCCTTATCCATAGACTTCCATCTCCATATAATCTTCTATAAACTACATATTCTTCTTTAGTTTCAGAATGTGTTGCTACATCTTCTACTAAGTAATAGTCTCCTTTAAAATGTTTATATATACCATGTATTTTTAATTTATTCATTATTATCCTCTACTTTCTTTATTAAATCTACCATTCTTGGATGATATCCTCTATTATTATAAAAATTCTTAGCTGAATCATTATAGGCAAATACTTCTATTGTTATGTATTCACATCCTAATTCTTTTAAGTAAGTCTCCATGTACTTCATTAATTCTTTACCTACACCATTACTTCTTGTTTTACTAGTTACTATTAATTCAGTAATCTTACCTGTTTTAGGACATTTATAATCTAAGTAATCAGATTCTTCCCATTTTCTTAAGCATCCCATTATTAGTCCTATAGCTTTATTATTTTCTACTGCTATAAAACATTTACCATTATTATTTCTTAATTCTTCTAAGTCATTATCTAGCATTTTTTCTCTATAATCTTTTCCTACTTGATCTAGTTTATCTTCATCTATCGATACTATATATTCTTCTAGTTCTACTAATAAGTCTTTACAATCTTCTTTATATTCTTCTCTATATTCAATTATCTCCATTATTACACCTTCTATATCATTATAACATAATAATTATTATCCTAACAGTAATTTTACTACTCCACCATCATCATGTTTAGTACCTGGAGAAGGAGATTGTTCTAGTACTTTTTCTCCACTACCTGAATATTCTATTTTAAAGTTTACTAATAACTTTTTAGCTTCTTCTACACTTTTTCCAATACAATTAGGTACTTTATAAGTTACTGTATCATTCCATTCATAATCTTTCTCTACTTCTCCTGTTTGTTTTTCTATATTTAGTGCATTTATTACATCTAATAGAATTCTTCTAGCTATAGGTGTTGTTGTATAACTTGATAATAGTGCTGTCTTTTTAGGATTATCTATAGCTAAATATAATACTGCTTGTGGATCATTAGATGGTACTACTGACATGAATGACATAATATAATTATTTACTAGGTATTTACCATTTTCTACTTTTTGAGCTGTACCTGTTTTTCCTCCTATTCGATATCCTTCTATATATGCTGATTTACCTCCACCTTTAGCTACTACATATTCTAATGCTCTTCTCATTATCTTTGATGTATTACTACTTATAGTTTTTCTTACTAACTTTTTATTTCTTTCTTCTATTATGGTATTTGTTCCATTATCACTTATACTTTTTACTATATATGGTTGATATAAATAACCTCCATTTACTACTGATGCTACTGCTGCTACTTGTTGGATTGGTGTTACTGATACTCCTTGTCCAAAGGCTGTTGTTGCTAACTCTACATTTCCTACTCTATCTAAATCAAAAATTATACCTGTTCCTTCTCCATTTAAATCTATACCTGTTTTATTACCAAAACCAAATAATTTAATATAATTAAATAGTTTTTCTTTTCCTAACATTTGTCCTAACTTAACAAATCCTGGATTACATGAATTTTGTAATACTTCTAAAAATGTTTGATGTCCATGTCCTCCTGCTTTCCAACATCTTAGTGTTGATCCATCTACTTTTACACTTCCTGAATCATAAAATGTATCTTTATCTAAATCAACTATTCCTTCTTCTACACTAGAAGACATTGTAATTATCTTAAATGTACTACCTGGTTCATATGAAGACCATATTGGTAGATTCCTACTTAATACTTCCGTTGTATAATCTTTATAATTATTTGGATCATAATCCGGTCTAGATCCCATACCGAGTATTTCTCCAGTTTTTGGATCCATTACTATAGCTAAAGCATTATCTGGACTAAACATATCTACTATATTATCTAATTCTCTTTCTATTGACATTTGTATATCTAAATCAATAGTTAAACTAATATTCATTCCATTTACTGGTTCTATATATTTTTGTTGTTTATTTAACTTATTACCTTTAGCATCACTATAATACTTTATAGCTCCTTTACTTCCCGTTAAGTATTTATCATATTGTAATTCTAATCCAGATAATCCTTGATTATCTATTCCTACATATCCTAAAGTATGTGATAACAAGTTATTATATGGATAATATCTTTTAGATTCTTTTACTAGATATACTCCATCTAATTTTAATTCATTTATTTTATCTGCTATTTCAAAAGATAATCTTCTTCCTTCTGGATGAACTCTTTCTATTGATGTTTCTTTATATACATGGCTTTTCATTTGTTCATAAGATACATTAAGTATTTCTGATAACTTTTTAGTTACCAATTCTTTATTTTTAATTTGATTAGGTATTAATACTAGTGATGTTGTTGTTAAATTATCTGCTAGTACTTTACCATTTCTATCTGTTATTTTGCCTCTATCTGCTTCTATAGGTAATTCTCTACTCCAAAGGGACTCAGATAATTTTTTTAATTTATTATAATCTATTACTTCTATAAATAATACTTTTAAAACTATTACAATAAATATCATTATAATAAAAACTAATACTATTTTAATTCTTTTGTCTATTTTTCTATTGAACATGTGAGCACCTCAATAGAATATATGAACTATAATAAAAAAAATGAAAAGTATTCTTTTCATTTTATAATTGATTTGGATTTTGTACTTGTCCTTGCATAGGTTGTGGATTTTGTGGTACAGGTTGAGCAGGCATAGGCTGTGGCATTGGATTCATTGGAGGTGCTGGCATTGGCTGTGGCATTGGATTCATTGGAGGTGCTGGCATAGGCTGTGGAGTTATTTGCT
>CAMOKF010000033.1 GCA_946617625.1 uncultured Bacillota bacterium | reverse complement strand
TATAAATCAAAATATAATAGTTAATAGAAAAATAAAAGAGAATAAAAAAATAGAATATAATTCAAATATAAAAGATGATAGTATAGGGCAAATAATAATTAAAAAAATTAATATAAATAGAAAATTATATAATATTGATAATCCAAAGAATAATATTGAAGAAAATATTACAATATTAAAAGGAAGTATTGAACCTGATAAAGAAGAAAGTATAATCTTTGTAGCAGCTCATTCTGGATATGGAGAAAAAGCTTTCTTTAAAAACTTAGATAAGTTAGAATCCAAAGACCAAATAATAATTAAATACAATAATATTGATTATAGATATGAAGTAAAGAATAAATGGGAAACAAATAAAGATGGAGACATTGAAGTAGAAAAAGAGGATAAAAAGCAACTAATTCTTACTACTTGTAGTCCAACTGATAAAACAAAACAGCTTATAATTAATTGCATAGAAAAAGAGTCGTAAGACTCTTATTTTGTTAAAATATTAACTGCTTCATTTAGTTGATTATCCTCTTCACTTTCGGAATCATATTCAACAACCACATCAGGCTTTAAACCTTTCTTATGTAACCACTTTCCTTTTGAAGTTAACCATTTCTCAGTAGTAAATTTATAACTAGTACCACTAGATAAATTTGTAGATTCTTGTACAGTACCTTTTCCATATGTAGTTGTACCTAAAATAGTAGCATTAGAATAATTATCTTTAAAACAAGAAGCTAAAACTTCAGAAGCAGAAGCACTACCACCATTTACTAGTATAACAACAGGATAACTAGTATAAGTATCCGTTTTTGCTTTATAATCAGTTATTTTCTTTTTAGACTGTATTTTAAATAATACAGTATCTTTTTTAAAGAATAAATCTAAAATCTTATATACCTGAGATAAATGACCTCCAGTATTACTTCTAACATCAATTATTAAAGAATCAAAGCCTTTTTCTTCTAAGCTATTTAATTCTTTTTTAAATTGTGAATAAGTATTAGAAGCAAAATTATCTAAATATAAACGAGCAACTTTTTTATCATTTTTTTCAATTATTTCACTATAAACGGACGGAATTTCTATTTCACTTAATGTTAATGAAAAGTCTATTTCTTCTTCTCCTCTACGCATAGTAATATCAACTTTAGAGCCTAATTTTTTACCAATCATAGAAATTATCTCTTCTGAAGTTGAAGAAGTTACATCTTTTCCATTTACCTTAACAATAACATCATCAACTTTAATACCAGCCTCACTAGCAGGAGAATTATCAAATATACTAACAACTTTAGTAATAGAATCTTGATATTGAATAGAAATACCTATACCTACATACTTTCCATCTATTGTAGTATTAAATGATTGAGTAGTATCTTCATCCATAAAATATGAATTTTCATCATCTAGTGAATTAAACATACCAGAAATACCAGCATCAATTAATTCTTTACCATCAACATCTTCATAATAATTTTCTTTAATATCATTATATACTTTTAAAAATTCAATGACATTATTATCAACTTTACTACCCAATACACTGTCTGTACACAAAGTTACTAAACAACCAATAACTATACCAAATAATAAAAGTAAAATACCAACAAAGACAAATTCAAATTTAGTAACACTTTTTTTACTAACTTCTACTTTCTTTTTAGGATATTTTTTATCATATTCCTCTTGTGATATAAAAAATATATTAACAATAGTATCTATAATATTCAATTTTTTTTCTTTTTTCTTTTTCTTAAAAAAATTCATTTAACCACCTCAGATTTTATCAACACTATCAATTATACAACATATTTAAAGCAAAAAAAAGAGACTAACGTCTCAATTGAATTACATATTATTTGATGTCATGTAGTTTTCAACATCTTCAAATCCATAGATATACTCTAAAACCTTTCCATCTGAGAATCTAATTAAAGTTGGATTTGTTAATAACATATCTTCAGCACTGATAGGATTTGTATTAGGCTCATTAGTAGTAACAAAAGGTTTATTAAAAGCATTACTTAAATCACATTTATAAAAATTAGACCCACCTCTAGCGCCTTCAAATTCTGATATAGCATTATTTAGATTTTCATACTCATCACTTTCAGTATCACTCATATCATAATATATTACATAGTAGTCACCTTCTAAATCAAAGCTTCTACCAACCAATATTTCACTATATTGAAATTCTACTTTTTCATCTTCTTTATCATTCTTAAAAATAGTTCCACCTGTAGCTTTTATAGTTATTAAATAAAATACTCCTAAAACTATTGCCACAACCAAACATGTCCAAATAACAGTTTTTACTTCAGGAGTAAAACTTAACTTCTTCTCATCTGCGTAACTCTTTCTTTTAGTATTTTTCTTTCTATTAACAATTCTAACATTTTTATTTTTTGCCATCTCTATACCACCCTGAAACCATTATATCACAAGAAAAATTAGAGGTAAACAATTATTTAGAGGTAGGTAAAACATAAATAGACTGAGCAATATCTATTAATTCAGAGCTATTTAGAACATCACTAACTAAATAGTATTCAATGCCATTACTAATCCAAGAAAGAGAATTATCAGTCTTTATTCCCAACACATCCATTAGTTGAAATGGAACACCATTTGTAGGTATAACTGTAAAATCAGATTCTTTAGACACCGTTTCTTCAACAAGCAAGAAAGGCTTTTCACCTTCAAATGTCATTAAAATTCTCTCACCATTAGTAGTTTTAATTTTTTCTTCACTAGCTAAAGTAGTTCCAGTAGGTAATAATAATGGATATATAGTATCCTCTAAATTAGAAGTTATCTTTGTATCTTCTTTAACATCCATTGCAGATTTCTCCATTATATAGTTAAGATCAAAATATTTTTTATTAAAAGAAGGAGAAAAATCAATTTTATTAACAGTTAATATAAGGCTAGGAATATTATTAGTATCATATACTTTAACTTTACTCAAATTACCTTTTTCATTAAGAAATATTTTTTGACTAACTAATTCTTTATTATTAGGATAGTTAACAATCGTTTTAATAACATATTCATTATCAGCTTTTTTAATAGACAAATCTTTATCATTTTTTATATCATTTACTAAAGCATTTAATAAGTATATTTGTGAATTATTATAAGGCCAATCACTTTGGAACTTAAAACTTCTATTTAAAGAAGGAGTAAGAATATAAACACCATCGTTATTTTTAACTATTATTTGAGTAGAATTATTAGATTTATTAGTCAAAGAAACTTTATACTTAGCTTTTTTTTCATAACTTACTTCAACAAAATAGTTATAAACTTCGTCATTGTTTCTTAGCTCTAAATCAGCTTTCATATAATAAGAATCACTATTATTAACCTTATTTATGAACTTATTCATAATTACTTCTTTATTATTTTTAGAACAACCAGTAAGTAAAAATAGTATAAAAACATATATAATAATTTTTTTCATATTATCACCTCAATATCTAATTAAGAATATGAGTATAAAAACAATTTAATTACAAAAAAAATAAGCTTAAAAAGCTTATTTTTCACTTATAACTATTCTTACTTTTTTAGTTTTAGAACTATATGATAACTTCAAATCATCACCAGATACTTTTACTTCTACATCATATGTACCAGGGCCATAATTCTTTAAATCAACATATGCCCTAATTGAAGAAGCATCTAAATTATCTAATGCATCACTACTTCCTTTTACAACAACAGTTACTTTACTATCATCATCAGAAGCAGCTTGAGGCTTATACTTAGAATCTAAGTTAATTGTTTGAATAGAAATATTTTCAAACTCCTTACTAGATTCTTCATCTAATTTAACTGAAACATTAACAGTCTTAGAACTTAATTCAGTAATACCAGAAGGCTTCTTAATAGTTACCTTATAATCTTTATTCTTATCTAACTTATCTACATCTACAGAAACTTCAATTTGTTCAATAGCATCAACTGCTTCTTGAGTACCATATACTTTAACAGTAGAAATATCAGTAGATAATTCTTTAATAGATTTACCAAATGCTACAGTTCCTTTTGGAACAACTTTAATAGGAACATCTTTACTTGGAGAAGTAATATTTACCTTAGCAGTTACAGTAGAAGGAACAATTTCAACATCAATAGCTTTTCCATTTTCATTATAAGCAACTAGTGGTACATCTTTTAATGTAATATCTCCAGCTTGTTGTTTAGCAATAGAATTAACATCAACTAAAGCCTTAACAGTAGCAATTTGATTTAATTTATACTTAGCTCCTTTTACAATAGCACTAGATCTATCTAATTCAACATTATTAATATATAGTTTAGAATCTAAATCATCTTGATGTAATAAATCAACAGATAATGTCTTATTAACACTTTCCTTCTCATATATTGTAACAGTAACAGTAGAAGGATCTAATTTATAATCTAAGGATTTCATAGTTTGTGTATATTTTAATTTTACTTTATGATTACCAGGTTTTAAACCAGTTAAATCAACAGAAACAGTTTGAGAAGGAGATTGTTTAGCTAAGAAAATATGTCGCTTTTGACCTACTAAAGTAATATCAACACTTTCAGGCAATCCTTCAACTACATACATTTCCTCATTATAAACTGCTGTAACAGGTCTATCCTCTAATATTTCTGCATATTGATCTAACATAACAGTTGTTTCTTGATCAACTACTACATAAACTATAAAAGCTAATATCAAACTTACAATTAACAAAGTAGATTTCTTACTAGCAAATTTGTCTAAAGTTTTTGCATGATTTTTTAAAAAATCATTTAATTTTATTATTAATCTAGTTATAGGAATAACTATAAACCTATCTATGAATGATGCTATATGTTTAAAAATATTTATAAAAAACTTAATTATTTTCTTCATATATCTCTTCCTCATCTATTATTGCTTCATCTTCAACATCTTGTTTAGGTTTTAATTCATCAATTAGCATCATTCTTACATCATCTAAAGACAAGTTATAAAGCATATCACCCTTAACAGCTATAGAAACTCTTCCTGTTTCCTCAGAAACAACAATACATATAGCATCAGTTTCTTCTGCTAATCCTAAGGCAGCTCTATGTCTAGTACCTAATCTTCTATTAATCTTAGTACTATTACTTGTTGGAAAAACAGCTCCAGCACAAGTAATTCTATCACCTTGAATAATAACTCCACCATCATGTAATGGATTACCTTCATAGAAAATAGCAATTAATAAATCACTAGACAAATCTGCATACAATTTTTTTGCTTTATCAATATAATTAGCTAAACTTTGATCTCTTTCTATAACAATTAAAGCTCCAATTCTTTCTTTTCGTAAATAATCAATAGCATTAACCATTTCATAAACCAAACGTTCTCTTTCATCAACAGTAAGAACTTTATGTCTACCTAATAATTGACTTCTACCTAATTGCTCTAAAATATTTCTAATCTCAGGTTGGAATACAACTATTAGAGCTATAGGTCCCCATTGTATAATATACTCAAGTAATAAACCTACAGTAACAAATCCAAAGAAATCACTAACTACTTTTAAAAATATAATAAATATTACACCTTTAAATAGTAATGACAACTTCAAATTATTTTTAACATTCTTTAAAATATAATAAAATATAAACCATACTAGTAATATATCAACTAACTGAATAAGAATAGTAGATATATCATTCCATGTAACAGACACTCACATCATCTCCTAATTAATTATTGTATACTATTATTATTTTGCTGAATAGCTGATGGTTGCTGAACAGGTTGAACTCCTTGATTATTAGTTGGAGCAACACTAACACCAGTATTAGAATTAACAGCAGCATGTGTTTCTTCATACTGAGCATTACTCTTTTTTCTATTCAAATAATTTTCTCCTAAATAACCAATACAAGAACAAATTAAAATAGTATTAACCACTACTAATGCTATATATAATGGTCCGCTTAATATATCACGGAAAAATACGATAATAAAATCCATATTAGCACCCCTATTCTCATAATATATGATATCATTTAACATTAAATTTATCAACAACAAAGAGATTTTTATTTAAGTACTTTAGATTTATTTTTATCATACATTTTATTATTTATATCAAAATTAATCCTTTTTTTAGAACGATTAACATCCTTAACTCTTAAACTCAAATAATCTCCAACACAATATGTTTCTCCATTAATAACATCAAAAAGAGTTAAATTATCATTACTCAAAACGCATGAATTAGATACGTCATTAACATAAACTCTTCCATTAATCATATTATCTAAAATAACATTAAATCCATATCTATCTATATCTGTAATCATACCATTAAAATTATCTCCAATATGTCTTTCTAAATAATCAAATGATTTTAAATAAAAATCATTTCTTTGAGCATTCTTAGCATCAACTTCCTTTAACGAAGAATTATATGCTATATCACTTAATTTATTAAAAAGATCATTATCAACTTCATTTTTCATACATAAATCTAATAATCTATGAACCACTAAATCAGGATATCTTCTAATTGGAGAAGTAAAATGACAATAGTATTCCTTACTTAAAGCATAATGTCCAGCATTCTCAGTAGAATATTTTGCTTTTGATAGAGTTCTAATTAAATTACTGGAATAAAAACTATTATCTAAATCATTTTTAGATATAAACTTCTGTAAATCTTGAAAATACTTACGAAAATTACAACATTCCATAGGAGAATGCTTATCATAATTCAAATTAACAAAATTTAAGAATTTAAAGAAATCTTCTAACTTATTTAATAAAGGTCCTTCATGAATACGATGAATACAAGGATATCCATTTAAAGTTAAATGTCTATCAACCACTTCATTAGTTAAAACCATAAATTCTTCTATTAAATTTTCAGCCTTATCATTATTTCTAAAAACAATATCAGTAACATTATTAAATTCATCAGTAACAAATTTAGCTTCATTTTTATTAAAATCTAAAGCATAATCATTCATTCTATTCTGTTTTAATTTAGTAGCAAGATTATTGAGATTACTTAATACTTCAAAATAAGGAGCATATGAAATATCATAATTTTTACCATTTAAAAGATTATTTACCTCATCATAATTCATTTTTTTCTTAGAATTAATAACACTTTTAAAAATATTATAATTCTTAATATTTCCTAAAGAATCAATTTCCATAATACAAGAAACAGCTAATCTATCAACATTAGGGTTCAATGAGCAAATACCATTAGATAATTCCACAGGTAACATTGGAAAAACTTTATTAGTCAAATATAAACTTGTACCTCTTTGATAAGCATCTTGGTCAATATGGGAACCTAATGGAACATAGTAAGATACATCTGCAATATGAACACCTATAGAATAATTACCATTAGGAAGTATTTCACAACTTATTGCATCGTCCATATCTTTAGTATCACTACAATCAATAGTAAAGATATTTTTATTTCTTAAATCTACTCTACCAATTAAATCTATATCACGGACATTTAAAGGAATTGCATTTACCTGTTTTAAAGTAGCATTAGTAAATTTATCATCAAACCCATAATCATTAGCAATACTTATCGAATCTAAATCTTCAAAATATTCATTAATATATTTTACAAAACTTCCAAGATAATTATTAGTTGTCTGATTAGGTAAGCTAACTAACACTTTACTACCAATTTTTGCATCATTTAAAAGTTCAATATTCAAGTCTTTATACTTTTTACTTATAGGCTTAATATAAAGCTTATTATTTTTAGAATATACCTCTCCTTTAATACGATCTATATCCCTAGTTAAAACTTTTTTTATTTCAGCAAATAATGGACCTCTTTTCTCCTTAGACTGTAAATTAACTAGAACATAATCACCATCAATAGCATCTTTTTTGTCTAACACATCATAATAAGTATTATTATCCTTAGAAGAAGATACTACAACCTTACCATTATTTCTTCTATCATAATAATATCTACCTTTTCTAAAAGATGTATGTTCCAAAAATATATAGTTTCCCTTTTTATTCTTTATTACTGAAAAATTATTTTCTAACTTTTCTAAAGCATCTAATATATCTTTTTTAGAATAGTCCAATTCATTACAAATATAATCAATAGATATAGCTTTTTTATTAGAAGATAGCAAGTTTAAAATTTCATTTTCCATAAAGAACCTCCTGAAGCAATTATTATAACATATGAAAGAAATGAAATCAAAAAGAGACAGATTATTCTGTCTCTTCTAAATGATTAAATAAAATACCAATATTAACAATACCAGCAATAGCAATTAAGGTATATATCATTCTGGTTAAAAATGTAGTACTACCAAATAATGCAGTTACTAGATTAATATCAAATAAACCTACTAATCCCCAATTAATAGCACCAACTATTGTTAAAACTAATAGTATCTTTTGTAAACTTTCCATATCATACCTCCTAAATATAGGATTAACAATATGTTAAAGAATTATACATATTTTATGAAACTACTCTACGTACATATAAAACTTGGACATTTGATCCTCTAGTCCATCCAGATACACTACTTAAAATAACACCAGTAGAATAATTAGCAGCATGTATCATTTGATCATTACCTACATATAATGCAGAATGTGTAACCTGTCCATTACTATATCCCCAAACAAGAATATCCCCTGGAGCAGCATCAGAATAATTAACACCAACTCCATCATATATTTGAGTAGTTGAACTTCTAGAAATATTTAATCCATTTTGGGCATATACATATTGAACAAATCCACTACAATCAAATCCACTAGGAGAATTACCTCCACCAGCATATGGACTACCAATTAGTGAATAAGCTGTACCAACAATACCACCACTGTTACTATTAACTCCAGCATTTGATGCATATGTAACTTGTCTAAAAGTAATAACAGGCTCTTTAACAATAACTTTAAATGATTTAGTACTTATATTATAAGCTTTATCTATAGCAGTAATATTAACATCATAAGTACCACTATTAGAATTATCAAAATTAGTATCAATTGTATAATAACAATTAGACTCTTCCACTACATCATTTTTTTCTAAATAACTTAATTCTCCATCAACATCATCAATAACAGAATTAATATTATCAAAAATACTATAAGAATCTCCCTCAGTAATTGTAATTTCATCACTACTAATAGAAATTACAGGAGCAACTTTATCAACAATGTCAACATAAAAAGAAACCACTTTAGATATATTGAATTTTTTCAAAGTAACATTAACCTGTTGTTCTCCAACCACAGATGTATCAATATTATCTTCAATACTAGTTACCTCTCCATTACTCTTCTTAATAAATTTATTTAGGTTATAACTACCAGATCCGTATTCAATAACTAAATCTTTGTTAGTAGTTAACTCTAACGAAGAATAAATATAATTATAAAATATAAAATATCCAGTAATGCCCACTAATAATACTAAAACAGGAAGTATTAAATATTTGGGCTTAACCGATTTACTTTTTTTATCTTTTTTCATAAATCCTCCTGAGTGCTAGATATCGTACCATATAAAAAAATATTTGTCAAAAAAGTATCAATTAAAAGCAATTTCAACAGTTAAGTCATCATCTACAAAAGCTATATATAGCAACAAAAAACCACTAATAGCAATACAAATTGAAGCTATAAGAGAAATTATAACCAGTTTTTTCTTCTTTATACTATCAGTTACCTTTAAATTACGAAAATCATAAAGAGAATTCTTTAAGAAATAAAGATATACAACTATCAATATAGAAAAAATAATACGCATTATCATTTGATAATTCTTCTTACAATTATAATTATTAGACAAAAAGTATCTTCTTTCTAAATTATTAGAATACCAACTTAACATAATTATACCTATATATACCAACCATATAAAATCTTCAGTATTAAGTTGTTTCAATTTATTATTTAATTCTTCATTATGCATACATAATTATATGTATCAGTCAATATAGGTATTAACGCTAGCAAAAAAGACAATTAAAAATATAATATAAAGAAAGGAGTTTTGTTTATGATGGCATATCAACCATG
>CAMOKF010000032.1 GCA_946617625.1 uncultured Bacillota bacterium | reverse complement strand
TTTAATATTTTATATGATTCTATTAATTATTTCTATATATAATTTTATAATTAGTTTTCTAAATAATAGAATTATTAAAATATTAAATATAGATGAAGTATTGGATAATGCGATAAAGATTAAATCAATTATTAAAGAATCAGATTATTATATAATTAATGATGATTTTCAATATCGTATAAATCGAAGTTTTTGTGAATATAATAAATTAAGAAAGCTTTTATAAAGCTTTTTTATTTTTATAAAATTAGCACTTTGTGTTGACAAGTGCTAAAAATAGTGATATAACATAATTGTACATAGAAAATGTACAGAAGAAAGGTAGATGAAAATTATGGAATTATTTCCAAAAAGATATTTTGATGATAGTTTATTTGACTTTATGCCAACTAGAATGGAGAATAACATGAAGTGCGATATTTATGAAAAAGAAGGTAATTATCATATTGAAATGGATTTACCTGGATTTAAAAAAGAAGACATTTCTGTTGAAGCAAAAGATGGATATTTAACTATCAAAGCAGAAAAGAAATCTGAAGTTAATGAAGAAGATGAAAGTAAAAACTATATTAGACGTGAAAGAAGTTTTGGTTCATTTGAAAGAACATTTACTTTAGGTGATTTAGATCAAGAAAAGATAGATGCATCATTTGCTGATGGAACATTATCTATTGTAGTTCCTAAAAAAGAAGAAGTTGAAAATAAAACTGTAGTAGAAATTAAATAACAAAAAGGAATCGTTTGATTCCTTTTTTCTTGTAATTTGTTTTTATAATTACAATATGATATAATCTAGAAGTAGAGGTGAGTTTCTATGTCAAATAATAAAAGTAAGATATTTCCTTTTATAATTGTAATTATTATCTTACTAATTGTGATTTATTTATTTGCTAATATAGAGCAGTCTGTTGTTAATTGTAAAAAAAGAACTACCAACGATTTAGGAATAGTTGTAGCTGAATCTCTTGAAACATCTTTAGAAGGCAGAAAGATATCTAGTCTTAATTTAACGAAGACAATTGTATTACCTGATAAATACTTAAATGATGATAAATATCTAGATTATATAGAATACACTATTAAAAAATCATATGCTTATTTGGGTAAGAATAAGGTAAAAGTATCAAAAATGTCAGATCGTATTATTGTTAATGTCTTAGTTAATAAGAATGAAACTATAATTCTTAATAATATTGATTTTGATTCTACAGATGGATTAACTATTAAGATTAATTCAAATACTAAAAGTAGTGATGTTGTAACATTAAAAGTATCTGATTCTTATACTCAAGGTGAGTTAATTACTTATATGAAGAATAATGGATATTCCTGTGGATAATATGAGTTTTGATGAATATATAAAAACTATTGATAGTGGATTAGATTTTAATTCTAATATTCTTAATGATGTTAATGGATTATTTTTATCTAATAAAGAGATTTCAGTATTAAAGGATTATGATATTAACTATGAAACTTGTAATAATTTAAAAGAAGTAATTTATCTAATAGAAGAAAAAATTGATGAATATGATTCTCCAGATGATTTATTAGAGATATCTGATAGTATATCTGAAAGAGATTATTATGCTAATACTAATAAATAAGAGAATTCTATTCTCTTTTTTTTTGTGAAAATATTGTGAAGTAACTTTTATATATATATTTTTTTTGTTATACTTTAGAGGAAGTGAGATGATTGAATGATTTATTTAGATTATAGTGCTACTACTCCTGTAGATAGTGAGGTAATAGATACTTATTCAAAAGTATGTAAGGATTTTATAGGTAATCCTAATTCTTTACATAAGTTGGGTGTTGAATCAAAGAATTTAATAGATGCTTCTACTAAACAAATAGCCAATATTTTAGGTGTTAAACCAGAGGAAATAATCTATACTAGTGGAGCTAGTGAAGCAAATAATACTGCTATTAAAGGTATAGCTTTAAAGTATCAGAATAGGGGTAAACATATTATTACAACTGAATTAGAACATTCTTCTGTAATAGCTCCTATGTCTTATTTAAGTAATTTAGGTTTTACTGTTGATTTTGTTAAGTTAGATGAAAATGGTTTAGTTGATTTAGATGATTTAGAAAAATTATTAAATGATGATACCATTTTAGTAAGTATAGCATCAGTTAACAGTGAAGTAGGTGTATTTCAAGATATTAATAAAATAGCTAGTATAGTTAAAAAATATCCTAAATGTTATTTTCATAGTGATGTAACACAAAGTATTGGAAAACAAAGAATTGACTTTACTAATATTGATTTAGCTAGTTTTTCAGCTCAAAAATTCTTTGGAATGAAAGGTGTAGGTTGTTTAATAAAGAAAGAGTCTATTGTTATAGAGCCTTTAATACATGGTGGTAAGTCTACTACTATATATAGAAGTGGTACTCCTGCTACTCCTTTAATTGCAAGTGTTGCTAAAGCTCTTAGACTTGCTTATGATAATTTTGATGAAAAAGTAAAGAAAGTTACAGAAGTACATGATTATTTAATAGAAAAAATTAAAGATTTAGATATTTATATTAATAGTAATTTTTATTGTTTACCTAATATGGTAAATGTTAGTTTGAAGAATATTAAACCTGAGACTATGCAACATGCTTTGGAAGAATATGATATTTATATTTCTACTCAAACTGCTTGTTCTACTGGAGAATATTCTAAAGCAGTTTATGCTGTTACTCGTGATAAAGAAAAATCTCGTCATAGTATTAGAATTAGTTTAAGTTATAAAACTACTAAGAAAGAAATTGATGAATTTGTTAATGTTTTTAGTAAATTACTTAATGATTTAAATATCAGAGGTGAGTAGATGAAAGTTGTTAAAATAAATGCTATTTGGTGTAGTGGATGTCTTATTATGAATAATGTTTGGAATAAAATTTTAAAGAATTATAATATTGAAACTATTACATTAGATTATGATGTTGATGAAGAAGAAGTAAAAAAATATGATGTTGGGAACATATTACCTGTTTTTATATTTTATGATGGTGATAAAGAAGTTAAACGTGTAGTTGGAGAACTTAGTTACAATGAAATGGAAAAAGTTGTTAAGGAGTTATTAGATGAATAAGATATTTAAATATATTTTTATTATGTTTCTGACTTTTTTATTTCTTTTTCCTTTTGATACTTTAGCCAAAGATAATAGTGTTACTATTTACTTCTTTCATGGTGATGGATGTCCTCATTGTGCAGCAGAGGAAGAATATTTAAATAAGCTTGATGATGTTAAAATAGTTCGTTATGAAGTATGGTATGATTCTTCTAATGAAGAATTTATGCAAAAAGTAAAAAATTCTTTTGGAATTGAAAAGAGTGGAGTACCTCTAACAATAATTGGTAACAGTTATTTTATTGGGTATTCTGATTCATCAGCTGATACATTTAATAGAGCTATTAATTTTTATAAAAAATCAGATAAATATGTTGATCAAGTAAAAAAAATAAAAGATGATAAATTTAATGAAGATGATTTAGTTGATTATTTTGGAATTGAAGAGAAAAAATCAAATGATGTTTTAACTATTAATATTCCAATTATTGGAAAAGTTAATTTGAAAGCTATATCTATTTCTTCTGCAGCTGTTATAATAGGTTTTATTGATGGCTTTAATCCTTGCGCTATGTGGGTTTTATTATTCTTGATTAGTATGTTAATCGGTATGAAAAATAAAAAGAGAATGTGGGCACTAGGGATTACATTTTTAGTTACAAGTGCTTTAGTTTATATGATTATAATGTTCTCATGGTTAAATATAGTTGTAAGATTATCTACTTCAATAATAATTAGAAATATTATTGCTATTGTTGCAATTATTGGTGGTTTAATTAATTTAAAAAGCTATTTAACTAGTAATGATTCTGGATGTGAAGTAGTGGATGATAATAAAAGAAAGAGAATATTTGCTAAGATAAAGAAGTTTACTCATGAGAAGAGCTTCCTATTAGCCTTAGCTGGTGTTATTTTATTAGCAGTATCTGTTAATTTGATTGAATTAGCTTGTTCTGCTGGTTTACCACTTGTGTTTACTCAGTTACTTGCAGTAAATAATATTAGTGGATTCACAGGTTTTATGTATACTCTTATTTATATATTTTTCTTTTTAATAGATGACTTATTAGTTTTTTTTATTGCTATGGCAACAATGAAAGTTACTGGTATTTCTACAAAATATAATAAATATTCTCATTTAATTGGGGGTATTATAATGTTGATAATTGGTATTTTATTAATTATAAAACCTGAATTATTAATGTTTAATTTTTAGATACTTTATGTATCTATTTTTATTGTTTTATTGTTTACTTTAATTTATAAATTTAGTATAATTAAACTTAGAATAGAGGAGTTTTTGCTATGGAAGATACTTTAATGATTGAAATAGTTACACCTAATGGTTATGTAGACACTGTTAATCTTATTACGTATTTAGTTAGTGATGATGGTGTTAGACGTTATGTTGTATATTCTAGAAATGAAGTATATGAAAATGAATCAGATAGAATTATTTATATTTCTCGTTTAACTGAAAATGATAATATTCTAAATGTTTCTGAAATAGAAGATGATGTAGAATGGAATGAAGTACAACGTCTTCTTAGAAGAATAGCAAATACTGCTTCAAAGTAAGGTGGTGCTTTAGATGGATACTGAATATAGTTACTTATATGAAGACAAATACTATGAGAATGCAGTAAAAAATTTAAAGTCTACTTTTTATGATGTAATTGAAAGAGAAGAGATTATGTTGAATAATCTTGAAAATAGAATTGCATCAGAAACTGATGAAGGTGTAAAAGCAAGACTTTTAGAGTTATGGACTAAGCAAAATGATAGTTTAGATAAAAGTATTGTTAATTTTAGACATATAAAACAATCTATTAGAGTTCTTGATTCTTTTGTTAAAGAATTAAGTGAGATAGATGAGCAAATAGTAGCAGATATTATTAATTCTACTAATGTTATTAGAAGTAGTAGAATTGAACAGATAGAAAATGATAATGAAAATGTTGAAACTAATGATCAAGAAGTTTCTAATAATGAAGTTGTTAATAATGAGCCAGCTGTAGTTGAAAAGGCTAATACTGATGCTTCAGAAGAAGTTAAAGAAAATGAACCTGAAATTGTTGAACAAGAGGTAGTTTCTGAACAACCAGTAGCTATAGTTAATAATGAAGAAAAGATTGCTGAGGAAACTCCACAAGAGGAGAATGTTACTATTCCTTTAGAAAAAGTAAAAGAAGAAGTTCCTGTTTCAGAAAGTAATGTTCCTGAGTTAGAATTAGTTAATGAAGAAAATGATGGTATGGATTTACCTAATGTTGTTGAACCTGAAAAAATAGATCCAGAAAGTATGAAGGAAGAAGAATCATCTCAAGATGCAGAATTGAGTACTGAAGAGATTGATTTACCTTTCAAAGTAGAAGCTATACCAGAAGATGAGCAAAATGTAGTTGAAGATACTCCAGTGGAAGAACAAGCAGAAGAAAATAAAGAAGAATCTGTAGAAGAAAATAAAACTGAAGATGTAAGCTCTGAAACTACTAATGATCAAATTATCAATAGTGAAGAAGTAGTTGAAGAAACTAATTCTGATAATATAGTTCAAGATAATGAACAACCAGAAACACAAGAAAATGAATCTAATGAAGAGCCTCAATTAGTTGTTGAAAATGTTAATGAAGAGGTACCATTAGAAGAAGGTTTTATTGATGAACCTGTTATGGAAGATATTCCTGCAGATAATAATAATAATAATAATAATAATAATTCTTTAGAAGAAAATGTTACGGAAGAAGTTCCAACTGAAGATAATAATTCTCAAAAAGTAGTAGAGGTAGATTCTAATAGAATTCCTTTAAGACTTCTTAAGACTGATTTAGGACAACCTAAGGCTATTGTAGTTAATGAAACACAGTATGATAGATTATATAACTCTTTTGGAAAACAAGAGAATAAATTTTTTGAAAGAGGATATTTAACTACTGATTTAGTTGCTAATAATAATTATGTATTAGGCAATATGTTTGGAGATATAATTACTGATGATACTCAAACAAAAGATGATTCTGTTCAAGAAGAAACTGTTGATATGGAACAAATGCTAGAGCAAGCTAATGAATTATATAAGGCTGGTAGAGTACAAGAAGCTCAAGAGTTGATTGATAAAGTTACTGAAATGAATAGAAATAAAGAATTAGTAAAGGCAGCTTAATAGAGGTGTTATATGACTAATCAAGAAGAAATAAAAAAATACTTAGATGATGTAATTGATATATCAAAAAATTCTACTAAAGATAATTATATTATTTATGATTTTGTAATTCAGGATGATGTTATTAAGAGTACAATTTGTTCATATAATCAAAATGGTGATAAAAAAGTATTACGTAGAGAGAAATTAAGTGTTGATGGTAAATTCTTTAATTTCTTTACTCCATTGATTGAATCATTTTCTAAATATAATAATGTAGTGAATGAAAACATATCGGATACTGATTCTGATAATTTAGTTACATATCGTTTAATTACAGATAATAATGATCAATTATGTATTGATGGATTAACATTTCAAGATGTGAGTGTAGTTCGTGATAGTTTTTCTAACTCAAATGTACATGATAAACCAAAGACTCTAACATTATCAAATACTGGTAAAATTGATTTTTATGTAGTTATAATAGTCTTTATAATTTTCTTGATATTGCTTGCTACAATAATTTATTTTATATAGATTTTTAAGCTCTTGTTTGCTATAATGAATATAGTAAGGAGGAGCTTTTTATATGCATAAATTTAAGATTAGACTTGGAAAAGTTTTAATAGCTTTCTCCTTTATAATATTACTTTTAGCTTTATCATTTAATATAGATTCTAATAGATATAATACTAGTACTGTTATTATTAATGATGGTAACAATGGTATTCCTAGTACTACTATTGATGACAGTCAAAATGAAAATCAAAATTCTAATACTTCAATAGATAATAATTCTACTGATAATAATACTAATAGTAATTCTAATAATTCTGATACTACTACTAATAATAATTCTGGTAATGGTGGAAATACTGGAAAAAGTGGTAATAATACTAATAGTAATAATAACAATACTACTAATAACAATAGTAATAGTACTGACAATAATAGTGCTACTAGTAACAATAATAATAGTAGTTCTAATAAGACTAATACTAATCCAACACCAGAACCTGTTAATTCTTTAGAAACTACAGTTAATAATTTAAGATCTAATATTGAGAATACATATGGTATTACTATTAAATATGGTAATGAAGTTATTGATTATGTTGTGGGTGGTTATAGTATTGTTCCTTGTACAGACTTAAATACTATTTATAATGCTTTATTATCTTTACAATATAATATTTCTTTGTATCCAACTAATTTTTTTAGAGAGATTAAGACTGCTGGTATTCCTTTAAATATTTATTTAATACAAAGATATTCTTATCAATATATTACTGGTATTACTGAAAGAGTAGCTAATGGTGCAATTATATCTATAGCACTTGATTATCCTATTGCAGAGACATTCCATCATGAGAATTATCATTATATGGAGCATTTTATTTATGCTAAGGGTGGTGGATATACTAACTGGAATAATTATAATCCTAGTGGTTTTTCTTACGGTACTACCGATAATAATTTAGTATATGATGTTACTTTTTCTGAAGATGCATATTTTGTAAATAGTTATGCTCAAAGTTATGATTATGAAGATAGAGCAAGTACATTTGAATATATGGTTGCTGATAATAAGATTAGTGCTTTAAATAATGGTAAACATATATGGTTAAAAGCTAAAGTAATGTGTGAAACAATTGATTATTATTTTAATACTGTTAGTCCTAACACTACTGAGTTTTGGGAAAAGCATGTTTATTAGTTAGGAGTTAAAATGAAAAGAGTTTTAATAAATGATAATGATTTAGATATTAAAGATATAGATTATGATGTTATTAGAGTAAAAGGATTAGTTATTAATTCTAATGATGAATTAATAATAGTTGAGAATAATAATACTTTTCAATTTCCTGGTGGTCATATTAGAAAAGATGAGTCTTTAGAAGATAGTTTAGCTAGAGAAATAAATGAGGAATTAGGAATTGATGTTACTATTGATAATGGTCCTTTTATGATGATTACAACATATGATAATAATTATTTTAATACGGGTTCTAAGGTATGTAATAAGATTTATTATTATGTTGTTAAGTGTGATATAGAACCTGATATTAATAATTTAAAATTAGATGCAATTGAAAAGGAAACTGATTTTAAAATTTTAAGAGTAAAACTACGTGATTTAGATGCTTTCTTGAATAAAGCTTTAGATGATGGTAGAATAGATGCTAATATTGGAAGGGAAATGTTACTTGTCTCTTCTGAATTTAATAATATGTTTGGAGGTATTGAATGAAAGTATTAGTTACTGGAGGTTTAGGCTACATTGGTAGTCATACTGTTGTAGAATTACTTGAAGATAATTATGAGGTAGTAGTTGTTGATAACTTATCTAATTCTAGTATTGATGTTTATGATAAGATTAAAACTATTACTGGAAAGGATTTTGTCTTTTACGAAGAAGATGTATGTAATGAAGATAAGTTAGATGAGATATTTGCTAAAGAAAAAGTTGATTCTGTTATACATTTTGCTGGTTATAAAGCAGTTGGAGAAAGTTGTGAAAAGCCACTTATGTATTATGAAAATAATTTAATGAGTACTATTTCTTTAGTTAAATGTATGCAAAGACATGGAGTTAAAAGTATAGTATTTTCTTCTTCTGCTACTGTTTATGGTAGTCCTGAAAAGTTACCTATTGAAGAAGATTTTCCATTATCTACAACTAATCCATATGGTACTACAAAATTATTTATTGAACATATCTTAACTGATGTATGTAATGCTGATAATACTTTTTCAGCTATAATGTTACGTTATTTTAATCCGATTGGAGCTCATAAATCTGGATTGATTGGTGAAAATCCAAAAGGTATTCCAAATAACTTAATGCCATATATAGTTAGAGTTGCTGATAAGCAGTTAAAAGAATTATCTGTATTTGGTAATGATTATGATACTCATGATGGTACAGGTGTTAGAGATTATATTCATGTTGTTGATTTAGCTAAAGGTCATTTAAAAGCAATTGAAAAGGCTGCTAAATCAAGTGGAGCTAAATTCTATAATTTAGGTACAGGTACAGGATATAGTGTATTAGATTTAGTAGAGACATTTAAGAAAGTCAATAATGTAGATGTCCCATATAAGATTGTCGGTAGACGTCCTGGGGATATAGCTGCTTGTTATGCTGATCCTAAACTTGCTCTTGAAGAATTAGGTTGGAAAGCTGAACTCGGAATAGAGGAAATGTGTAGAGATTCATACAATTATATATTAAAGCAAAAAGAAAAGTAGTTTAAAGCTACTTTTTTTGATATAATATGCTTGATTGAGGTGTGGATTATGGATTTAATTATTAAAAATCTTACAAAAAAATATGATAAAAAAGTAGTCTTAGATAATATTGATTATACATTTTCATCTGGTAAAATATATGGATTATTAGGTAGAAATGGTGCCGGTAAAACAACTTTTTTTAATTGTATAAATGAAGATATTCCATGTGATGAAGGAAAATTTTTATTATCAAGTGAATATGGAGAAAATAATCTTAATAGTAATGATATAGGTTATGTAGTTAGTACTCCTATAGTACCTGAGTTTTTAACTGGTAGAGAATTCTTAAAGTTCTTTTTAGATATTAATAAAGATAAAGATTTATTAAGTATTGATGAATATTTTAAATTAGTTCAAATAGATGAAGGAGATCAGGATAAATTACTTAGAGATTATTCTCATGGTATGAAGAATAAAATGCAAATACTTATTAATATTATAAGTAATCCAAAAATTATTTTATTAGATGAGCCATTAACATCTTTAGATATTGTTGTTCAAGATGAAATGAAGAAACTATTAAAGACATTAAAAAAAGATCATATTATTATTTTATCTACCCATATATTAGAACTTGCTTTAGACTTATGTGATGAAATAGTATTATTAAATAATAAAAAGTTAACAGAAGTAGAAAAGAATAATCTTAATACAAAGAAATATAAAGAAAAAATAATTAAAGAGTTAAAGGAAGATACTAATGTTTAGAACTTTATATTATTCTAAAAAAATTGATATTTATTATTCTTTGAATTCTATTATTTATTATCTTAGAAAATTACCTATATTTAAAGACTTAATGACTGATAATATTTATAAATCAAGTTTAATAAAAGTTATTTTTGGTATTGTAAGTATTTTATTTAGTATTATTA
>CAMOKF010000031.1 GCA_946617625.1 uncultured Bacillota bacterium | reverse complement strand
AAAAAAGGACTATTTCTAGTCCATTTCATCTAACTTTTGATATAACTTTTTAGTAGCACATTTCAAACTATTTTTCATATTCTTTTTAACTTCTGGATGACACATCATATATTTATATCCAAGTAGTGCCATTGATCCCATAGCCATCATTAATGCTACACTCATAGATTCTTCTTTTTTCATTATTTCACCTCTATAAGTAGTTTGAGACAAAATAACTATTTTATACCATTAATTAGATAATCTTTTACTGTAGTTCTTCTAATGTCAGTAGATGTATTATTAACAGCAATCTTTAAAGAATCTAAATCTCCAATTATAAATAATTTCTTTTTACTACGAGTAACACCAGTGTATACTAATTTTCTATATAACATCTTATTATAGTTCTTTACCATAGGCATAACTACAATATCAAATTCTGATCCTTGAGCTTTATGTATACTAATTGCATAAGCTAATCTGAAATTAATAAAATTAGCAGGTGTATATCTAACAGTATTATTATCAAAATCTATTTCTATCTCTTTTTTAGGATTAGTAGATATACGAGAAATAATACCAATATCACCATTATAAACATTATCATCAGGCATATTAGTTAATTGTATAACTTTATCTCCCTCTCTAAAGATTACTTCTCCTATTTTAATTTCTTTTTTATTTTTACTCTTAGGATTAAATATATCTTGTAGATTCTTATTAATCTCATCTATTCCAACTAATCCTTTATACATAGGAGCAAGTACTTGGAAATCTTTATAAGAATAATCTTTATAAGTATTACAAATATCCATAACATTATTAATTACACTTATAGGATCACACTTAATAAATGTTAAATCCTCTTCTTCATTAAATAACCCTTCATCTATACTACCATTTCTAATATCATAAGCTAAACTAATTATATTAGAATCTTTTCCTTGTCTATATAATTGTTCTAACTTAATAACTGGTAATTTCTCACTATCTATTAAATCATGTAATACTTGACCAGGTCCAACTGAAGGTAATTGATGATCATCTCCTACCATTATTACTCTACAATTAGCACTAATTCCTTTAAGTAATGAAGCTAAAAGATAAGTATCAATCATACTAGCTTCATCTATAATAACTATTTCTACATCACTTTTATTTCTTTCATTAACTTGAAACTTATTAGTTTCTTTTTGCCATTTTAAAAATCTATGAATAGTACTAGCTCTAAGTCCTGTAGATTCAGTCATTCTTTTTGCTGCTCTACCTGTAGGAGCAAGTAAAGCTATTTTTTGTTGTAACTTTTCATAACTTAGTTTATCTAATTGTCTAATTAATTCAGTAATACCTTTCATAATTGTAGTTTTACCAGTACCAGGACCACCAGTAATAATTAAGAAATCTTTTAAATAACTATTCTTAATAGCTTCTTTTTGTTCATCATTATACTTAATACCATAAAAGTCTTCTAAATCATTAATTACTAAGTCAATCTTTTTATTAACTCTACCTTCATTTTTAGATAATAATCTAAATCTTTTAACGATTAAGGTTTCAGCATCATACATATCTTTTAAATAATATCTATCATTCTTAATAACTATCTTATTATTAACATCTAAGTCTACTAATGCTTTATCAAATAATTCATAATCTATATTAATACCTAATACTCTAGATAAATATCCAAATATTTCATCATAAAACAAATAACTATGTCCATAAGCATTACATACTTCATCCATAATATAAGTAATAGATGCTTTAACTCTAATTAAATCATCTTTTTTAATACCCATATTTAAAGCTATCATATCTACTTTTTTAAAACTAATATCTATTAAATCATCTACTAATTTATAAATATCTATATCAATAATATCTAAAGTTTTAGCTTTATATTTATTATAGATAATCATAGAATCCTTAGTACTAAAACCAATACTTTCTAATTTTAAAATAGCTTCATAACTAGATTCATAGTTCTTTAATGTTTTATGTAAAACATCTACGTTAGTTTTAGTAATACCTGGAATTAATATTAAATTATCAGGTTGTTCTAATATTATCTTTAATGTATCACTACCTAATACATCTACAATAGCTTTAGCTTTCTTTTCACCAATACCTTTAAATAGTCCACTAGTTAAGAATTCTATTATTGAATTCTTTTCCTCTGGTTTACATCTTTCATATTTAGTAACAGAAAACTGTTCTCCATACTTTTCATGACTAACTAGATTACCGTACATAATATAAGTATCTATTTCATTTAAATCATGAAAATAACCTGTAAATGTAATGGTTCTATTTAAATAGTCTGATAATGCTTCACTTGAAGTATCATGTACTTTAAATAATCCAATAGTATATCCAGTACTATTATTTTGAAAAATAGTTCTAGTATATTTACCTTTTATACTAACTTCTTCCATGATACCTCCTTCTCTTATTCACATATTACATATGGATAAGATATTTCTTTTACTTTAACTTTTACTATTTCATTATGTGGTAATTTCCTATTTATTTTAGCATATAAATAATTACCTGTATGTCCATAAGAATAACCATCTTTATATTCTTCTACTAATACTTCTATTTCTCTTCCAATATATTTACTCATATAATTAGTTTCTAATTCATGTGATACTTCTATTAATCTTCTAGCTCTATCTTTTTTAATAGAGTTATCTAATTTATTATCCATTCTAGAAGAAGCAGTACCTTTTCTTTCACTATACGGAAAAACATGTAATTTAGAAAACTCTAATTTTCTACAAGTATCTATTGTAGTTTGAAATAACTCTTCACTTTCTCCAGGAAATCCAACTATAACATCTGTACTTATAGATATTTCTGGTCTAATAGATCTAATCTCTTCTATTTTCTTAAAGAAATAATCTAAATCATATTTTCTATTCATAGCTTTTAATATTTCATTAGATCCTGCTTGAATAGGTATATGTAAATGATCTACTAATACATTAGAATTTCTTAATACATCTAATACTTCTTCATTTAATTCAGTAGTTTCAATAGAAGAAATTCTAAGTCTTTCTAATCCATTAATATTAACTAATCTATTAAGTAGATGAGCAAAACTAGTATCTAAATCTACTCCATAACTACCAGTATGAATACCAGTTAAAACTACTTCTTTATATCCATTTTTTACTAAATCAGTTATTTCTTCTACTACCTTGTCTTCATCTTTACTTCTACATTTACCTCTAACAAATGGAATAATACAATAACTACAGAAGTTATCACATCCATCTTGTATCTTAACAAAAGCACGAGTTCTACCTGGAAAATTATTTATATACATATCTTCAAATTCTTTTAATCTACCAGTATATTGTAATTGTAACTGTTCTTTATTCTTAAAGTATTGATCTAATAATTCTACTATCTTAGACTTATCCTTATTACCTATAGTAATATCTAATCCATCTTCGTGATAATCCGGATTAGCAGCAATAAAACATCCCATAGCAACTACACAAGCTTGATTGTTTCTCTTAATAGCTTGTCTAATCATCTTTTTACTTTTATTATCACTACTATTAGTTACAGTACAAGTATTAATAATATAAACATCACATACATCATCAAAATCTTTTATTTCATATCCTGCTTTTTTAAGTTCATTAATAACAAATTCAGATTCATAAGTATTAACTTTACATCCTAAAGTAAGTATACCAACACTTCTCATTATACCCCTTCTTTCAAAAGTTCTAAGATATTATAGCATAAATTAATAATTAAAAAAAGCACTTAATAGTGCTTTAAGATTTAAGTTTTTCTTGTAAATCTTTAATTGATAATAAGAATTGAGAAGTTTTTTCTAATTCTTCTTCTGTTTGAACAACTTTTTGTTTTTCTACTCCAAATACAGATGAGAAAATTTCATTACTAGCATTTGTATTATGTCCATGATAAGCATTATCTAAATCTAATTGTTCTTGATGAATTTCTTCTATTATCTCAGGTTCTTCAACTTCAATAATTTCTGGTTCTTCATTAATTTCAGAATTAACTACTTCTTGTTTTCTCTTTTCTAAATCTTCTAAACTTATAGGTTCATTACCTTCATCTTCATATTGACTAATTTCATTAGCTGCATACATCTCTTCACTTCTCTTAGTTAACTCATCTAAACTAATAATAGCATTCTCTTCTTGTAAAGACTCATAAGCATCTATATCAATTTCATTCTTCTGTTCTCTCTCTGCTTTTTCCAATTCTTCAGTTAATTTTAATAATTCTCTAGTAGCTTCTTCTCTATCAGGTTCAGGATCAGTATATAAAAGTTCTTCAACTTTTTCATGTACCATAGGTACTTCTTCCATAACTTCTATTTCATCTTCAAAAGCACTAGTATCAGGTTCAACATCAACTTCAATTGGAGGAACAAAATCACTCTCAACATTAACACTATTAATAGTATTAGATACCTCTACTTCAGGTTCTACTATAACAGGAATTTTTTCTTCTTTCTTAGGAACTTTTTCTACCTTTTTAACCTCTTTTTTAGGTTTTTCCTTTTCAAGTCTTAAATTAACTTCTTCAACTAATTTATTTAATTGTCTAGTATTTTGTCTTTTTCTTCTCTTATCATAAGTTTTATCTATTATAAATAGTATTAAACATAAAAGTATAGCTGCAGCAATAATAATATATACTACAATTATTTCTTTAGATGTTAGAAAATCTATCATATTACTCATCTAATAATACACCTCTTTATTAATTATATTATTATATACAAAATAATAATATCATAAATTTATTCCAAATACATATTTTTTTATAAAAATCATAATATTTAATATGAAAAACAAATTAATTAAATCTACTATTATTCTAATTATAGGTGGAATAATAACTAAAGTATTAAGTCTAATAATAAAAATAGTATTAACTAGATCAATTTCAACAGAAGCTTTAGGACAATATATGTTATTAACTCCTACTCTTATATTAATAATTAATTTATCTCAAGCAGGATTTCCTAAAGCAATTTCTAAACTAATAGGAGAAGAACAAACTAATAATAAAAAAGTAGTATTATCAATACTACCAATACAAGTAATTAATACAGTTTTTCTAATGATTTTAATATTTGTATTTGCTAAAACTTTATCATATAAATTATTAAATAATAGTAATTTATATTTAGGTATTATATCTATGGCTCTAGTAGTACCATTTACAAGTATAACTTCTATGATTAATGGTTATTTTTTAGGTAAAAGTAATACCTTACCAATAATATTATCTAACACAGTAGAACTATTAATAAAACTATTTATATATTTATTTTATTTACCAATTATAAAGAATAAAAGTATATCTTATATAATATGTTTTTTAATACTTACTAATGTAATATCAGAAATGATATCTATATTAATATTATTAGTATTTTTACCTAAAAAAATAGATATAAGAAGAAGAGACTTTATACCTAAAGTTAATTACTTAAGAAGATCTTTTTCTATATCAATACCAACTACTACATCTAGATTAATAGGAAGTATTGGCTTCTTTTTAGAACCAATAATATTAACTAATATATTAACTAATGTAGGATATTCTACTAAATATATTAGTTATAATTATGGAGTAATTACAGGGTATGTAATCCCATTAATACTTCTTCCATCTTTTTTTACAATAGCTATTTCAGATGCTCTACTACCAAATATTTCTAATGATTATTCTAAAGGTAATATTAAGAAAGTTAAATATAAACTAAAACTATCAATATTATTTAGTATTATTATAGGAGTAATATTTACTACTATTTTTATAGCTATGCCAGAAGTATTATTAAAAACTATTTATCATACTAATAAAGGTACTACATATTTAAAAGTATTAGCACCAGTCTTTTTCTTACAATATCTAACATCTCCTCTAGAAGCAACATTAGATGCTATAGGAAAAAGTAAAATAAATATGCTTAGTATGACAATTAGTACACTGATAGGATCAATATCATTAACACTTCTTTCTCTTCTAAAAATAGGTTTATGGTCACTTATTATATCTGAATCTCTAAGTATTATTATCTCAACTATATACTTATATTTAAAAACTTCTAAATATCTTAATTAATTTCACTTAAAATTCACAATTATTGTATAATATGTACTTATAGGAGGTATTTATGAAAGTACTTATAGTTGATGATGAAGAAAAAATAAGAAATGTAATAAGAGAATATTGTGAATCTTCAAATTATGAATGTGATGAAGCTGAAAATGGAAATATTGCTTTAGAAAAGTTAAAGAAAAATGATTATGATATCTTAATACTTGATATTATGATGCCTAAAATGGACGGTTTTGAATTATTAAAAGAATTACCTAAAGAATATAAAATACCTACAATTATTCTATCTGCAAGAGATGAAGAATTAGATAAACTACAAGGATTTGATTTAGGTATAGATGATTACTTAACTAAACCTTTTTCTCCTAAAGAATTAATAGCTAGAATAAAAGCTATTACAAAAAGAACTAATCATTTAATGGAAGAATATGTATTAGATTCTTTAGTAATTAATTTTCAATCACATACCATAAAAATAGATAATAAGATAATTGATGTAACTCCTAAAGAATTTGAAATATTAACATATCTAATAAAAAATAAAAATATAGCTATATCTAGAGAACAACTTTTATCAAAACTATGGGGATATGATTACTTTGGAGATGATAGAACAATAGATACTCATATGAAAATGTTAAGAAGTAATTTAGGAAAATATAGAGATCATATTAAAACAGTAAGAGGAATAGGATATAAATTTGTTGAAGAAGAATAGTTTAATATTCCATATTTGGAAATACTTTTTACTCTTCTCTATATTAATACTATTCTTTCTTTGGACATTCCAAGTAATATTCTTTGATAAATATTATGAACTAAATAAAATAAGTGATGCAAAATTAGTTGCAGCTACTATTATGAATAATAAAAACTCTAATAACTTACAAGATATTATCAATAAAGAATCATTAGAAAAAGAAGTATGTATTGAAATATCTGATGATGGAGCACTACCAATTTATTCTTCTACTTATAGAGGTAAAGGATGCTTAATAGGTAATATTAATAGCTATATATATAAAAGTGACTTTATAAATTCAAATAGAAATCATCAAACATATAAAATAAATAATCCTAACTTTGATAATAATACTTTTGTATATGCTATAAAATTAGAAAATAATAATTATGCTTTTATAAATACTTCTATAGAACCAGTAGAATCAATTGTTGGAATACTAAGAAATCAATTAATAATAATAACAATACTAGTTTTAGTATTATCTTTAATAATATCTTATTATATTTCAAAATATATATCTAAACCTATAATAAGTATTAATAATAAAGCTAAAAAATTAAATAGAAAAGATACAAACTTTAATTCAAATACTAATATTGAAGAAATAAAAGAATTAGAAGAAACTCTAAATAATACTAAAGAAGAATTACAAAGAACAGAAGAATTAAGAAGAGATTTAATGGCTAATGTATCTCATGATTTAAAAACTCCTCTTACTATGATTAAAGCTTATGCTGAAATGAGTATAGATTTACATAAAGATAATGAAGAAAAACAAAAAGAAGATATAAATACTATAATAGATGAAACAGAAAGATTAACTATCCTCGTAAATGATATTTTAACACTAAGTAAAATGCAAAATAATATAGAAAAATTAGAACTAGAAGAAATAGATTTAGTAGAACTAATTAATAGTATAATTAATAAATATAAATACTTAGAAGAATTAGAAGATTATAAATTTAAACTTATTTGTAGAAATAAGAAATTAATTATTAAAGCAGATAAAAAGAAAATAGAACAAGTAATATATAATCTAATAAATAATGCTATTAATTATACTGGAGAAGATAATCTAGTAACTATAAAAATAATAAATAATAAAGATAGTATAAAAGTTGAAATAATAGATACAGGTAAAGGTATTAAAGAAGAAGATATACCATTTATATGGGATAAATATTATAAGAATAAAAAGAAACATAAAAGAAATCTTATAGGTACCGGTTTAGGTCTATCTATAGTAAAAGAAATATTAGAAGCTCATAACTATAAATATGGAGTTGATTCAGTACTAGATAAAGGAACTACTTTTTATTTCTACATAAAAAAAGATTCATAAGAATCTTTTTTAGTTATAAATAATTAATTCATGTTGACACCTAGTACAAGCAACATATAATAAGTTTCTTTCATTATTTTTATAAGAATTATTTCTATCATTATAAATGATAACACTATCAAACTCTAATCCTTTAGCTACATATGCCGGTATAATAATTAGTTCTTTACTAAATCTCTTACTATTCGCATCTACTAAAGATATCTTATCATTACCTAAGATATCATATAATTTTAAAGCTTCTTTATAATCTTTAGTAATAATAGCTGTACTCTTATAACTATCTTGTAAATACTTAATATCATTCTCTATAGATTCTTTTAAATTAGAAACATTTTTTCTCATAATAACTGGTTTATTATTATCTCTTCTTATAGCATTAACATGATTAAGTCCTAATATCTTATTAGTATATTCTATTATTTCAGGACTAGATCTATAAGTCTTTAATAATTCTAGATATATACTACTACCATTAAATATATCAGTTAAAGACTCTAATGAATCATATGAATAATATGGATTTATATTTTGATTAATATCTCCTAATATAGTAAAATCAGCTCTTTGGAATATCTTATTAATTATAATATATTGTAATCTATTATAATCTTGAGCTTCATCAATAACTACTTGTTTAATATTATTCTCATATCTAAATCCTTCAAGTGTTCCTTTTAAATATGTAAGTAATAAAGCATCTTCATAGTTAATAACATCTTTATTAATAAATTTATTAATTTCTTCTTCTTTTAATTTAATCTTAGTATATTTACTTAACCAGAAATCTTTATATATCTTTTTATAATCTTTTTCAAAGTTACTATTTTCTCTTAATAGCTTAGCAAAAGTTTTATTCTTCTTTCCACTACCCTTATAAAAATTAGAACTAAGTTTTTTAGCAATCTCATCTAATCTTTCGAATAAAGGAAATCTATCATATTTATAATGTAACATTTGATTAACTTCATCCTTATCAACAAAGTTAATTTCTCCTTCAGTAAAACTATTTATAATAGAACAGTTACTAATATAATCATTTAAGTAATTATCCATATCCTCTATTATTTGATCACTCTGTTTATATTTAACAAGTTCAGGATTAATCTCTAAATATGTATAATAACGAGATACAAAATCTGTAAAACTTTCTACATCTTTATATTCATGTAACATAGAAAACATATAATCATTAAAAGTAGTTTGTAATGTATTAGATTCTCCTAAAGATGGTAAAACATCAGAAATATACTCAGTAAAAATATTATTAGGAGAAAAGATTAAAATATTATTACTAGTTAAATTAGGTAATCTATAAAGTAAGAATGCAATTCTATGGAGAGCTACTGTAGTCTTACCAGAACCAGCTATACCTTGAACAATTAAATTATCATCTTCTAAGTTTCTAATAACTTGATTTTGCTCTTGTTGAATAGTATTAACAACATTCTTCATCTTATCACTAGACTCATTCGCAAGAACTTCTTGTAATACTTCATCATCAATATTTAAACTATTATCAAATACTCCAACTAGTTTTCTATCTTCTATCTTATATTGTCTTTTTCTTTTTAGTTCTCCAGTCATTACACCACCAGGAGCTTTATAAGAACAAGGACCAGTCTCATAATCATAGAATAAACTACATATAGGACTTCTCCAATCGTATAAAATATTATTTAATTTCTTATCTTTTAAATATGTAAGAGAAATATAAATATTAAATATTTTACCTTCATCATCTTTAAATACAATAGAAGCAAAATAAGGTTTATCTTTTACTTGAAGTAACTTTTTAAAATAGTCTCTTTTCATAAAGACTTTTTCTGCTTCTTGAGAAGTAGCAGCCATAACTTGTTGCATTTCTCCAGAGTCAAAACTAGAAGCATTTTCCCACATCATCTTCTTAAAGTCTTGTAATCCTTCTTCTGCATCAAATACATCAACGCCTAAATCATCAAGAGTTTGATCCAATAATTTTTGAACCTTACTAAGTATCTTTTTTTCTTTTTGAAATTCTGAATCACTAATAGCCATAGTACACCTCCATTAATGAAAACTAAGAAACGACAAAAACTACATATTTCTATGTAGTAGTACTATAAATATATAGATTTTTGCCAAACGTCTACTACACTATATCATATATATAATTCATTATCAAGATATTTCTTATCCTTAAAAATTATATCATGAAAAAAAGAAGAAGAGCATCTCTACTCTTTCTTCTTTATAGTATTTGACATAAATCTAAGTAACTAAAGTAAAGTATCCAGGAGAACCATCATTAACCCATG
>CAMOKF010000030.1 GCA_946617625.1 uncultured Bacillota bacterium | reverse complement strand
GTTGCGTGTTGAGTGTTGCCTTAATGTTTTGGTTCCACCTAACTAAGCAAAGTTAGGTGGTTTTCTTTTATATTAGTACTATAAAAAGCAATAATATTAAAAGATAGATAGTAGTGACTAATGAAAAGATTAAAAAATCTTTCTTTGTCATATTATCGCCTCCCTTCTTCAAAGAAAGGCTCCACCCAACTTATCAAATGTTCCTATAAATATAATATTTAAAAATAATAGTAAACCTAAATAAAAAAATAGTAAGAAGACTTAAATAATTGATTAATACTAAATAATATGTTAATATTAATACAGATGAAGTAATTTTCATACAATAAAAAAGGAACATTCAATGTTGCGTGTTGGGTGTTACCTATTGGGCTTGCACCTAACTATGCATAGTTAGGTGTTCTTTTATTTTAGTATTACAAAAAGTAATGCTATAAGAAAAAGGATAATAGAAAGTAAAATAAAGATTAGAAAATCTTTTTTACTCATATACATCACCTCCGATCATAAACGATAGGAAGTAACACCCAACTTATCAAATGTTCCAAAGGATTAGTATAGTTAATAAAAGTTTTATGTCAAACAATCATATTTATTAAAATAACAAATACTTATAGAAAATAATATAAAAACATATAATTTCATAGGAGGTTATATGTTTTTTAATATTATTAATATAATTAAAAATTTATTTTGTATAACAGGATCTTATTCAAATGATGTATTTCTAGAACCTTTAAGTGAAAAAGAAGAAAAACAATACATAGAAGAATTAAGTAGAGGTAATAAAGAAGCTAGAAATAAACTAATAGAACATAACTTAAGACTAGTAGCTCATATAGTAAAAAAGTTTGATAATAATTATCAAGATAATGATGATTTAATAAGTATAGGAACTATAGGACTAATTAAAGGAGTAGATACATATTCAAAAGATAAAGGAGTAAAGATTACTACTTATTGTGCAAGATGTATAGAAAATGAAATATTAATGTACTTTAGAACAAACAATAAATATTTAAAAGATGTCTCATTAAATGATTATATTGGATATGATAAAGATGGTAATGAAATATCTATAATGGATGTATTAGAAGTAGATAATAAAGATATGATAGATGATATAGAATTAAAGGATAATATAAAATTATTAAAAAAATATCTTAATATATTAACTCCTAGAGAAAGAAAAATAATAAATAGAAGATATGGATTAGATAATAAAAAAGAAGAGACACAAAGAGAAATAGCTAATAAAATAGGAATAAGTAGAAGTTATGTATCTAGAATAGAAAAACGAGCTCTAACAAAGATTTTAAGAGAATTTATAAAAAATAAAAAAATTGATAAATAATAAGAATTGGTTTATAATTATTAGCAGGTGATAAAATGGGATTATTTAAACCGCACAGATATTACAGAGATATATATTCTATTGATTATACTAAGTTGAAGAGAGAAGGAATAAATTGCTTAATATTTGACTTAGATAATACATTAGGACTTATCACTAACAGAAAATGCCCAGAAAAGACTAGAGACTTAATTAGAAGCTTACAAAAAGATTTCTGTATATTTATATGTAGTAATAATACTAAAGGAAGAATAAAACCATATGCAAGAGATCTAGGAGTAGGAGGAATCTCATGGAGTTTAAAGCCATCTATTAGAGCACTAAGAAAAATAAAAAGAAATTATGGCTTTAATAAAAAAGAAATGGTAATGATTGGAGATCAAATAGTAACAGATATACTTGCAGGTAAAAGATATAGAATAAAAACTATACTAGTTGATCCTTTAGGTAAAAAAGATTTAAAAATAACAGGATTAAATAGAGTAATAGAAAACTTTATCCTAAAGAAATATGAAAAAAGAGGAGAATTTGAAAGAGGTAAATATTATGAATAGTGAGAATGAACCCAAAAGATGTTTAGGCTGTGGTGTCATACTTCAAGACGAGAATATTCTACAAGAAGGATATATAACAAGTTTAGAAAATGATATATGTCAAAGATGTTTTAGAATGAAAAACTATGGAGAATATCAAGTAGTAACTAAGTCTAATGAAGAATATATAGAGATATTAAAAAATGTAGGAAGAACAAAAGACTTAGTATTATACATTACAGATTTATTAAATTTAGAAGAAGATTTTAATTCAATAAGAAGTATTCTACCTAATAAAATGATACTTGTATTAAACAAAAAAGATGTACTACCTAAATCAGTAAAAGAAAAGAAACTAATAAAGTATTTAGAAGATATGAAAATACAAGTAGAAGAAGTAATAGTAATTAGTTGTGCTAAAAATTATAATATTGATTACTTACTAAAAAGAATTAAATATTATCAAACTAGTAAGAATGTCTATGTAGTAGGACATACTAACGCAGGTAAGTCTTCTTTAATTAATAAGTTAATACAAAACTATTCAAATAATCCGCAAGAATTAACTATGTCACCACTTCCAAGTACAACACTAAATACAGTTAATATTGAAATAAATGAGTATTTAACATTAATAGATACTCCAGGATTAGTAGATGCAGGATCTATACTAAATCATGTAGATGAAAAAACTACTAAGAAGATATCTCCTAAAAAGGAGATAAAACCTAGAACTTATCAATTAAGAAAAAATCAATCTATCATAATAGAAGATTTAATAAGAATAGATTATGTAGAAGGAGAAAAAAATAGTTTTACTGTTTTTGTATCCAACGAATTAAAAGTAAAAAGAATATTAAATTTACTTAATAATGAAGAATTAAAAGATTTAAATAAAACTACATACAATATAAAATATGATGAAGATTTAGTTATATCAGGATTAGGATTTATAAAAATAGTAAATAAAGGAGTAGTAGATGTTTATCTTAATAAAGATGTAAAAGCATTTACTAGAAAATCTTTAATATAACTTGAAAATAAACAAAATATATGATATATAATACATTGTTTATACAGTGGGGTGATGTCTGATGAATAATGATTTAGTAAAAGATATTCGTTCTAAAGTAGATATTGTCGACATCATCGGTGAACGCATTCCCTTAGTTGCTAGAGGAAAGAATCTGTTTGGAGTATGTCCATTCCATGATGATTCTAATCCTTCTATGTGTGTATCAAGAGAAAAGCAAATATATACATGTTTCTCTTGCCATGCAACTGGGAATGTTTTTACTTTTTTAATGAATTATGAACATATAGATTTTAAAACAGCACTAAAAGAACTAGGAGATAAAGTAGGAATTAATACTAGTAGTATTAAAGTAGAAAAGAAAGTAACTAAATATGATAAATTATATGAAGCATATAATTTATCAGTAAAATATTTTCAAAATAATTTATCTTCTATGATTGGTAAAACAGCTAAAGAATATTTAAAAAATAGAGGTATTAATGAAGATATCATTAAAGAATTTGAAATAGGATTATCATTAGATAAAAGAGATGATTTAACAAAATTATTAAGTAGTAAGAGTTATGATTTAGCAACACTTAATAGAATAGGATTATCTTCTGATGATCACGATGTATATATAGATAGAATAATGTTTCCATTATATGATGTATCAGGTCAAGTAGTAGGATTTAGTGGTCGTATTTATAAAGATATAGATATGAACAAGTATCTAAATACCAAAGAGACTGAAATATTTAAAAAAGGAGAAATGCTGTATCATTATCATATAGCAAGAGAAGAATGTAGAAATAAAAACTATGTTATTGTAATGGAAGGATTTATGGATGTAATTAGAGCAAGCACTATTGGAATAAGAAATACAGTAGCTCTAATGGGAACAGCTCTAACTGAAGAACAGATTAATTTATTAAAAAGATTATCTAATAATATTATTTTATGTTTAGATGGGGATAATCCAGGAGTAGAAGCAACTCTAAAAATAGGAGATCATTTAATAAAAAATGGAATAGAACCTAAAGTAATACCTCTTCCTAATCCAGAAGATCCAGATAGTTTTATATTAAAAAATGGAAAAGATAGATTTATAAATCTAGTAGAGAATGCTTTAAACTTTAGTGATTTTAAAATAAATAAGTTAAAAGAGAAAGTAAATTTTAAGAGTGATGAAGAAACATCTAATTATATTAATAGTGTAATAGAAGAAACAGCTAAATTAAATGATGAAATAAGACAAGAAGTAATCTTAAAAAGACTTGCAAAAGAGTTTGATATAGGTTATAATACACTCGATATGCGCTTGAAGGCGTTAACTTCAAAAAAAGAAGTAAAAGTAAAAAAAGAAATAATAGTTGAGAAAAGAAAAGAAAATCATAAAGATAAGTATATAAAAGCTATGGAACAAGTATTATACTTTATGTTTTTTAATGATTTTGCTATAACTCAAGTTGAGAATGAACATTTAGTTTTTCCAACTGAAGCTATGCGAGCATTATCTAGTGAAATAATATATTATTATAAAAAGTATGGTTCAATAAATGTAGCTGATTTTTATACTTATATTCAAGATAAAGAAAACATTCTAACTCTATATAATGAGATAATTTCTAGTGATTATGTTGAAAAAACAACTAAAGAAGACTTATTCTTATATTTCAAAGTAATAAGAGAGTATGGTACAAAGCAAGAAATAAAAAGACTTACCAATTTAATGAAGAATGAAGTAGATCCTTTAGAACAAGCTAAAATTGTCGAAAGAATTAGAAAGTTAAGAATAGGAGAATAGATTATGGTTGGAGAAATAAAAACATTAGATGAAAGAAAAGAAAAACTAGTCTCTCTAGGAAAACAACAAGGATTTGTAACATATGAGCAATTAGTTGATGAATTAAAAGGTCTAGAAATGGACACAGATTCATTAGATGACCTATATAATGCATTAATGGAAGCTAATATAGAGATAGTAACAGAAGATGGAACAGATGATGCATCAGGAGAAGAAATAACTGCAGATAGTAATGTAGAAGATTTAACACTTACTAAAGATGTAAAAATCAATGATCCAGTTAGAATGTATTTAAAAGAAATAGGACGTATAAACCTATTAACATCAGATGAAGAATTTGAATATGCTAAAAGAGCTGAAGAAGGCGATGAAGAAGCAAAAAGAATGCTTGCTGAATCTAACTTACGTTTAGTAGTATCAATAGCTAAAAGATATGTAGGTAGAGGTATGTTATTCCTAGATTTAATTCAAGAAGGAAATATAGGATTAATGAAAGCAGTAGATAAATTTGATCCTTCTAAAGGATATAAATTTTCAACATATGCAACATGGTGGATTAGACAAGCTATAACTCGTGCTATAGCAGATCAAGCAAGAACAATTCGTGTACCAGTACATATGGTAGAAACAATTAATAAATTAGCAAGAGTACAAAGACAATTAACTCAAGAGTTAAATAGAGAACCAACTGATGAAGAAATAGCTAAGAAATTAGGTATAACAGTAGAAAAAGTAAGAGAAGTATATAAAATATCACAAGATCCAGTATCATTAGAAACACCTATTGGAGAAGAAGATGATTCACATTTAGGAGATTTCATAAAAGATACAATGACTATGGGTCCAGAAGAATATGCAACAGTAGAAATGTTAAAAGAAGAATTAAATGGAGTTCTTGGAACATTAACAGAAAGAGAAGAAAAAGTACTAAGACTAAGATTTGGATTAGATGATGGACAATGTAGAACACTAGAAGAAGTAGGGCAAATCTTTGGAGTAACACGTGAAAGAATAAGACAAATCGAAGCAAAAGCACTTCGCAAATTAAGACATCCATCTCGTTCAAGAAAACTAAAAGACTTCTTAACAGACTAATGAAGATTAATCACAGATTAAAAGTATTAGGAGATTTAGTTCCTGATAATAGTACATGTTTAGATATAGGATGTGATCATGCATTCCTAGATATTTATCTAGAACAAAGTAATAGAGGAATTAAAGCAATAGCCTCTGATATAAAAGAAGGACCTCTAGAGCAGGCAAAACAAAATATCAGAAGAGAAAAATTAGAAGGAAAAATAGAAGTTAGATTAGGTAATGGTTTAGATACATATACTAAAGACATTAATACAATAATAATTTCTGGAATGGGTGGAAGAAATATTATAGGTATTTTTAAAAATAATATGAAATACCTAAAGAATATAGAAACAATAATACTAAGTCCAAATAACTATCAAATAGATGTTAAAAAGTTCTTATGTAAAAATGGTTTCTATATAGATGATGAAGAATTTGTAAAAGATAAAAAGTTTATATATCAAATAATAATATTTAAAAAAGGTAAAAAGAGTTATACTAAGAGACAATACTTCTTTGGACCAATCTTCTTAATTAAAAAAGGAGAACTATTTAAAGAATATTATGAAAGAGAATGTAAAACTAGAGAAATAATGTTAGAGTTTCTTCCAAAAAGATTTTATTTAAGAAGAAAAAAAATACAAAAAGAAATTACAGAAATAAAGAATGAATTAAAAGACTAAATAATTAGTCTTTTTTTTTATTGATTGCATGATGCATATTTGCTATTATATATTTGAGGTAATAAATTATGAAAAAAATGAATAATGAAGTAATAAATAATGAAGAGTATGATTTAATTTGTAAATATTTAAAAATTAGATATGAATCTAATATGAGTCAAAGAGAACTAGCTAGCAAGATAGGAATAGCACAATCTACAATTGCAAGAATGGAAAAGAATATGCATTCCATATCAATAGGGAACTTTACTAAAATATTATCAGCTTTAGGCTATAAGTTGGATATTGTTAAAAAGGAGGTAAAAGATGAATAATAAATTACAATTATTAAATAAAACATTTGAAAATAAAAAAGTAAGGACAGTTTGGAATCCCGATGAAGAAAAATACTATATAAGTGTTGTTGATATAGTTGGAGTATTAACAGATAGCGAATATCAAACAGCCAGAAATAATTGGAAAATTATCAAATATAGGTTAAAAAAAGAAGGAAACGAAACGGTTACAAAATGTAACCAGTTGAAATTGATTTCCGAGGATGGTAAAAATAGATTAACTGATGTTGTTGATCTAGAAGGAATGTTTCGTATAATAGAATCTATTCCAAGTAAGAAAGCTGAACCAATAAAACAATGGCTTGCACATTTAGGTAAAGAAAGAATAGATGAAGAATATGATCCAGAGATAACTATTAATAGAGCCCTTGAAGCATATAGAAGAAAAGGTTATTCTGATGAATGGATTAATCAAAGATTAAAAGCAATTGATGCAAGAAAAGGATTTACAGATGAATTAAAAAATAATGGAGTAGAAAGTAGTAGAGAATTTGCTGACTTAACAAATCTTCTTACAAAAATATGGAGTGGCTATTCAGTAAAAGAGTATAAAGAATATAAAGGATTAACGAAAGAAAACTTAAGAGATAATATGACTAATATGGAACTTGTGCTAAATATGTTAGCAGAAGTAACATCAACTGAAATATCTAAATCAAAGGATGAAAAAAGTAAAGATAATGCAAAAGATTCCGTTATTGAAGGTAGTACAATAGCCAAAAATACAAGGGAACAAATTGAAAAGAAGACAGGTAAAAAAATAGTGACTAGCAAAAATAATAAGAACATAAAACAGATAAAATAATAAAAATAGAAAAGTTAATTCTTTTCTATTTTTTTAGTATTAATACCTATCATACTGCCAAGAGCAGTAGATATTAGAATAATAATATTATATAGAATTAAATGAATACTAATCTTTTTTTGTACGATGGTTACAAAAGTACAGAATAAAATTAATAATATACCTAGTTTAATTCCATCTAAATAACCATTTTTAATAGAGTTTCTTCCTAAGATAATACTATTTACTATTAAAGTAATAACTAATGCACCAATCTTAAAGAACTTATAAGTGTCAGTAGAAATATAATCAAAATAATAGAGAATAGTAAGAAATAAAGATACAAATATTATAGTTATAATTATACTAAGAATTGATAAAGAAAATTTCTTTATATTTTTCATAACTCACCTCTAGTTAATTTTATGTTTAATAAGTTAATTTATACACATAATAATAAAAGGTGATATTATGAAATACTTAATTATACTAGGAAGAAGTGCTTTCTTTTATGCTTTAATTGGAATACTATTTAGAATGATGGGTAAAAGAGAAGTAGCAGAGTTATCTATAATGGATTTAATAGTATCTATATTTATAGCTCAATTAGCTTCTATCGCAATAGAAAATTATAATAATTCAATGCTTATATCTATAGTGCCTATCGCAGTATTAGTAGGATTTCAATTATTATTTAGTTATTTAGAAATAAAATCACATAAAGTAAAAGAAATAGTAGATGGTAAAATATCAGTAATAATAAATAGAGGAAGAATAGACTTTGATGAATTAGAAAATCAAAGATATGGAATAGAAGACTTATTAGTAGAATTAAGAAGTAAAGGAATAAAATCTATAGAAGATGTAGATTATGCAATATTAGAAACTAATGGTAAATTATCTATATTTGAGAAAAAAGATGATCAAAATAGTACATATCCATTACCAGTAATCATAGATGGAAAAGTAGAAGAAGATACACTAATAGAAATAGGTGAAACAAGTAAATGGTTAAATAATGAATTAGAAAAAGATAGTCTAAGAGTAGAAGATATATTCTATGCATTCTATAAAAATAATAATTTATTTATAATAACAAGAGACAACATAAAATGACAATATATTAAACTAATATAAAGATGGTGATAGTATGAAGAAAATACTTATAATTCTTTTATTAGTTTTTTTAATTATAAATACAGGTTTTACTAATAAAAAAGAAGAAATAAGAGGAGTATTTATAAGTTATATAGAAGAAAAAGAATATTTAACTAATGATCAAGAAAAGTCTAAGATTAATATAAAAGAAATAATAAATAATATAAAGAAAAGTAATTATAACTTAATAATATTACAAGTAAGATCTAATTGTGACTCTATATATAAATCAAATATATTTAAAGAAAAATTAGATGGATTAAGTAATGATTATTTTGATGTATTAGATTATTTCATACAAGAGTCTCATAAAAAAGGAATTAAAGTATATGCTTGGATTAATCCCTATAGAATAAGAACTACAATAGATACTTCTTCTATAACTGAACTTAGTCCGGCATATAAATATCTAAATACAGACTATATTTATATAAATAATGGTATATATTTTAATCCTAGTAAAAAAGAAGTAGAAGACCTAATAGTAGAAGGAGTAAAAGAAATAATAGATAATTATGAAGTAGATGGAATACTATTTGATGATTACTTTTATCCGGGTGATGATGTAGATATAAAAGATTATAATGAATATATAGAAAAGAATGAATATGTAGATCCTAAAACATATCACTTAAATATAATTAATAGAATGGTAAAAAGAGTACATACTATATGTAAGAATAAAAATGTTTTATTTGGAATAAGTCCAGATGGAAATATAAGTAATAATTATGATTATTTATATGCCGATATATATAAATGGTTAGATAGTAGTGATTATGTAGATTATATAATGCCACAAATATACTATGGATTCTTTAATGAGTCTAAACCATTTTATAATATTGTTCATGAATGGAATAATTATATTAAAAATAAAGATATAAAACTAATAATAGCTCTAGCTATGTATAAATCAGGTAATTATGACAAGTATGCTAAAAGTGGAGAATATGAATGGATTAATTCTAAAGATATACTAAAAAAAGAAGTATTAATATCTAGAAATTTAAAACAATATAATGGTTTTAGTATATTTAGATATGATAACTTATATGGAAATAATATAAATGATAATCAAAAAGAAGAAGCAAATAATTTACATCAAATTCTTAATTAATACTTTAATTTTATAAAAACTTTATCTATAATTAAGATAAAGGTAGGGTGATAAAATGAAGAAAATAAATAAGAAAGGATTTACATTAGTAGAGTTATTAGCTACTTTAGTTATATTAGGATTACTAACAGTAATAGCTGCTCCTAATATTATTGGTATATTAACTAATACAAAGTTAAATACATATATAAGTGATGCTAATAAACTACAAACATTAGCTGAATACAAATTTAGATCTGATTCTAAGATTACTAGACCACAAGATGGACAATGTATAGTACTAACAATGAATTATCTAGGAACAAGTGAATTTAAGAATCCACCATATGGAGGAACATACTCAACAGATAAATCATTTGTAGTAATAAAAAAGGAAAGCAATGAATACAAATACTATGTTCAAATAATGGAAGATGTTAAAGCAAACGAATATGGTGGTATTCCAGTAATTATTAAATCTGAAATTAAGAAAGAAAATAACACAGACATAATAGAAGTAGGAACGACAGCTTTTCCGAATGCACCAGAAAGTGGAGAACTAAAAGATATATCAAATACTACAATTTGTAGTGTAAAATCAAAATACAACTAATTTACAAATGAAATTGTAAAGATAAAAAAAACTATTGAAACAAAAAAATCAATATGATATATTTAAAATGTAATAATAAGATAGGAAAGAGAGTGAATAAAATTTATGGCAAAAAAAGCAAAAAAAACAAGAGCTAGTCAACAATCAGGATTTACATTAATCGAGTTACTAGCAGTTATTACAATCATGGGTATCTTGATGATGGTAGCAATCCCAGCAGTATCAAGAACAATTGAAAATTCAAGAAGGGATACATTCATGAATACTGGAAAAGCGTATATCAACGCAATTAAAAATGCAGTATCAGCAGATGAATTATATAGTGGTACTTCTCCAGTGTCAGCACTAGGAACAGGCTTTTATTATTATAGTTTCAACAGTAGTGATACTACAGGAACTGATCTAATGGAACAAGGTGGTAAGTCATCTTGGGGTAATGCAGAAGTTCAAGGCTATGTAGCTATACATAAAACAGTAACAGATGGAAGAACAACTTATGAATATGGAATATTAATGATTGATACACAAAAAAGAGGTATTGTAACACTTACAAGAGAAGATGAATTAAGAAGATCAAAAGTATCTCCAACAAGCAGCACAGCCCAAAAACTTAAACCATCTGGAGCAGACATTGATAAGTTTACTTGGAAAGAAGGAACTACAGATAAAAACACAAAATTAATTGATGGAACTGCAGCAACAGGGCAAACAGCTTGTACTGCTTTGACAATTGGATAATAAGTTAATTAAAAGACCTTTGGGTCTTTTTCTTTTTGTCTTAATAAAAATATGTTATATTATTAATGGTGATATTATGTTAATTATAGGTAGTCATGTTGGATTTA
>CAMOKF010000029.1 GCA_946617625.1 uncultured Bacillota bacterium | reverse complement strand
TCGTGGTATGTATAATTTAAGAGTCAAATTAATTGACTCTTTTTTTATTTATCTTTTAAATTAAAATTATATGTAGTATAATAACTATGAAGATATAAATGTATAAAGAGGTATACTATGGCTAAGAGAAAAAGAAAAAAACAAGTAAAAAAAGACTTTGAATTAGATGCACAAATATATGGAGTAATCTTTGTATTAATTGCTATATTAGGATTAGGTAAATATGGTCCTGTAGGTAAAGCTATTACTTCATTTAGTCTTTTCTTAGTTGGTTCATTATATATACCATTATTAGTAGTAATACTAGTAGTTGGAGGATATTTATTATTTAAGAAAGAATGGCCTGATTTCTTTTCAAGAAAACTAATAGGAGTATATTTATTTACTATTGGATTATTAACTTTAATGCATGCTAAATTTGTAAGTGTTAATGATTCAAATGTTATATTAGTACTACAAGAAACTGTTAATCAATTAATAATAGCTATTAGAGAAATAATGTCTAATGGATCAATTAGTGATTGGTTAGGAGTAGGAGGAGGAATTATAGGAGGAGTATTCTCAGGAGTATTCTCTAAATTATTCTCATATATTGGAATGCAAATAGTATCATGGGTACTTATGATTATAGGTATCTGTCTATTTACTAGTTTCTCAATAATTGACTTTATTAAAGATCACTTTACATTAGTAAAAGAAAAGACTGAAAATGAAACTCCAGAAGAAGATCCTAAATTACCATTCGATGATAAAAAACCAATTATTCATAATAGTAATGATCAAGTTAAGATTACAACTATAGAGGATCTAAAGAAAAAACCGGTAGAAACTGGGGAAGAATCACAAGAAGAAGTAAAAGAAAAGAATACAGTTAATACTGCATATAAATTACCAACTTTAGATTTATTAAATAAACCAAAGAGAGTAGATAATTCTAGTGACAATGCTCAAGTGGATGATAATATTGTTGCTTTAGAACAAGTATTAAAAGACTTTGGAATAAATGCTAAAGTAGTAGAAGTACATATAGGTCCAGCAGTATCACAATATGAATTAGAAGTTGCTAGTGGAACAAGAGTTAATAAAATTACTTCTATAAACAGAGAAATAGCTTTAGCATTAGCTAAAAAAGATGTACGTATAGAAGCTCCAATACCTGGTAAGAAAACAGTAGGTATAGAGTTTGCTAATGAAAAATCTAATCCAGTATCATTCTATGAAATAATGGCTAGTGATGAGATTCAAAAATCTAATAATAAATTATTAGTACCTTTAGGTAAAACAATAATGGGAGATATACAAACATGTCCAATTAATAAAATGCCACACTTACTTATTGCTGGTACTACTGGTTCAGGTAAATCTGTCTGTGTAAATGGTATTATTTGTTCAATACTTATGAGAGCTAGACCTGATGAAGTAAAACTTATAATGGTAGACCCTAAAGTAGTAGAATTATCTGTATATAATGGAATACCACATTTAATGTGTCCAGTAGTAACAGATCCAAAACAAGCAAGTATAGCACTTCAAAAGAGTGTTGCTGAGATGGAAAAAAGATATCATATGTTTAGTAATACAAATACTAAAAATATTGAAGGATATAATGAATATGTAGAAAAATTCAATAAAAATAAAGAAGAATCTGAGAAGTTAGATAAGATGCCATATTTAGTTATTATAATAGACGAGTTATCTGACTTAATGATGGTAGCAGCAAAAGAAGTAGAAGATTCAATACTACGTATTACACAAAAAGCACGTGCAGCTGGTATTCATTTAATAGTAGCAACACAAAGACCTTCTACAGAAGTTATTACTGGTTTAATTAAAGCAAATATACCATCGCGTATCTCATTTGCAGTAGGTTCAGGAATTGATTCACGTACAATTCTAGATCAAACAGGAGCCGAAAAACTATTAGGTAAAGGAGATATGTTATACTTACCAATAGGTCAAAATAATCCAACACGTACACAAGGTTCATTTGTATCAGATGAAGAAATAGCAAGATTAGCTGAATTTACATCAAAACAACAAGAAGGAAACTTATTCGATGAAGAGTTCTTAAACTTAGATGCTAAAGCACAAGAACAAAATAATGCATCTAATGATGATGAACCAGCTGTAGGAGATCCTGGAGAAGACTTATATGATCAAATAGTAGAATTCGTAATCAGAAAACAACAAGCATCAGTTTCACTAATTCAAAGAAGATTCAACATAGGTTTTAATAAAGCAGCAACAATGGTAGATAGACTAGAAGAAAATGGAATAATTGGTCCTCCAACAGGAAATTCAAAACCTAGATCAGTATTAGTATCATTTGCTGAAAATAGTGAAGAAAATGAAATAAATAAACAAGAAGGAGAATAAATTCTTCTTCTTTTTTTATTCATGATGTATAATAAAAGAGAAAGGTTAAATATGTAAAAATTAGCCATACTAATAGAAGTGGGAGTGATAAAATGCAATATACAAAGAAAGATTTAGGTTCTTATCAACTACACTTGATAAAGACAGATAAATATAAAACAATAACTATTAAAGTTATGTTTAGAAGACGTATTAAAAAAGAAGAAGTAACAATAAGAAATATATTAACTTCATTATTAGTACAATCTACCAAAAAATATGATACTAAGAGAAAAATGAATATAGAAGCTCAAGAATTATATTCATCTAGTATAGCATTTGATAATACAAGATTAGGTAATTATATTAATACTACTATATCTTTAAATGTATTAAATGATAAATATACAGAGAAAGGTAATTTTAATAAAGCATTAGAATTCTTAAATGAAGTATTATTTAATCCAGATGTAGAAGATGGAAAATTTAAAGAAAAAAATGTAGATATTATCAAAACAAGAGAAAAGACTGAATTACAAGGATTAAAAGAAAATCTAGGAGCTTATACAGCAGTAAGATCATTAGAATCATTTGATAAAAATAGTCCTGTATCTATTAGAATGATAGGATACTTAGAAGATTTAGACTCAATAGATGGAAAAAGTTTATATGATTACTATCTAGATATGATTAATAAAGATAATGTAGAGATATCTGTTATAGGAGATATAGATGAATCTGAAATAGTAAAAGAAATTAAAAAATATTTTAAATTAAGAATATTAAAGAAGCAAAGTACTAATATTAGTCTACCTCTAAAAAAACATAGAGCTAGAAGATTATTTGCTAAAGAAACAGTAGATGCAAATCAAACTAATGTAAATATGATATGTACAGTAGATAAATTAACAGATTATGAAAGAAAATATGTTCTACCTTTATATAATGTAATATTAGGTGGAGGACCAGATTCAAAGTTATTTAAAATAGTAAGAGAAAAAAATTCATTATGTTATTTTATCTCATCAAGATATAAAGCTTTAGATAATATATTAGTAATTAGAACTGGAATCAATAGAAAGAATTATTCTAAAACATTAAAATTAACAGAAAAAGTTATGAATATGATGAAAAAAGGAAAATTCGAAAATGAAGATTTAAAAACAGCAAAAGAATTTTTTGAAACATCATATGATCAAATAGAAGAAAATCCAAATGCAGTAATTAATATGTATTTAGCTATGGAATATTTAGGATTAGATGATATAGATACTAGAAGAAAAATGACAAATAAAGTAACTAAAAACGAAATTATAAAAGTAGCTAAGAAAATACATATGGATACAGTATTTACACTAGAGGGGGATAAAGATGAAGAAAAAGATATTTAAAGGTTTAGATATAGAATACTATAGAGAGACTCTAGAAAATGGATTAGAAGTTGTACTAATTCCTATGTTAGACAAAAAGAATTACTTCATAACATATGCAACTAAGTTTGGATCAGATATAACTACATTTACTCCACAAAATTCTGAAGAAGTAAAAGTACCTGATGGAGTAGCACACTTCTTAGAACATAAAATGTTTGAACAAGAAGATGGAGTAGACCCATTCACATTCTTTTCTAAAAGTGGTACAGGCTCTAATGCATCTACTTCTTATAACTTTACTCAATATATTTGTTATGGAACTAAAAAGTTTACAGAAAATCTAAGATATTTAATTAGATTTGTAAATAGTCCATATTATACAGATGAAAACGTAGAAAAAGAAAAAGGTATAATAGCTCAAGAATTAAATATGTATAATGATATGCCTGATTTCCAATTAGAAATGAGATTAAGACAAAATCTATATCATACATTACCTAGAAGAGTAGATATAGGCGGAAGTGTCGAAGAAATATATAAAATAACTAAAGAAGACTTATATACTTGTTATAATAACTTCTATAGTCCAAATAACATGTTTGTTGTTATTGGAGGAAACTTCAATCATAAAGAAGCCTTAAAAATAATATATGAAGAACTAGAATTAAAAGAAAATAAACCATATCCTAAAGTAGAAGAATTCAATGAGAAAAAAGAAGTAAGAATAAAGAATGATAAATTTAAATCTTCAATAGAAGTTTCAAAAGTAGCTCTAGGATTAAAAATACCAAAGAATGATTTAGGTAATAAAGATGAATTTACTAAAATGTTATATTTAAAAATGTTTACAAGACTATTATTTGATTCAAGTTCTAAATTTAAAGAAAAAGTAATAGAAGAAAAACTAATGACTGATATGTATACTGAATGGGAGAATGCTTATAAATATCTTACATTCTACTTTATGGCTGAAACAGAATCTCCTAATGAATTATTAAAAGAAGTTAAGAGTGAACTAGAAAATAAAGATGTAAATGAAGAAGACTTTAATAGAATGAAAAAAGTATGGATTGCTAATTTAGTAAGAAAATCAGATGATCCAGAAAGTATGGTATATGATGCCTTTGATGATATTTTATATAATAATGAAATTATTCCAGATAAAATAGATAAGATAAGAGCATTAGACTTTAAAGAATTAAAAAATATTATAAAGAAGATAGACTTTAGCAATATCTCAACAGTAGTAATGACACCTAATAAGTAATGACAAAAAAGTGACAATAGTTCACTTTTTTATATTTCACAAAAGAAAAATATATAATAATATGATATATATATAATAGAGGTGAAAGTATGGAAGAAAAGAAAAAAGGTGGATTCCTAAAAGTATTATTAGTAATTATTTTAATGATTGGATGTTTAATAGGAGGATACTTTGGAGGTAATTATTTAGTTAGTAATTATTTACCTAATAATACAAAAGAATCTAGTAATGAAGTAAATGAAGAAAAAGAGAGTCAATCTAAAGATAAAGTAGAAGAACTAGAAGTAAATGCAAGATTAGTACAATATTTATATAATAAAGTAGATTCAGGTAATAACTCTAGTTGGTATAAGTATTGGCAATATGATGATTCTCAAAATAACAATAAAATAAATCCAACAGATGATTTCTACGTAAAAGATGCTAGTGATATTGTTAAATTACAAATATTATCACTAAATTTAGAAGAATCTAAAAGACAATATATCTATGGCGATGATCTAGCAAAAGTACCAGCCGAAAGTAATGGATTAATGAATGCACCAACATATGCAAATTATGTCAATAATCAATCTTTAGCTTCTCAATATGGATATAAAAGTGAATATATAGATTCTTTATATAAAGAATTATATGGCAGTGATTTAACTCCTAGTAGAAGTGTACCAGTATACACAGATGTATATAAAATAACTGCTTATATATATAATGAAGCATTAGATATGTATGTATTATATAGAGGAATTGGTGGAGGAACTACTGGACCTGGAGGATATACAACAAAATTAACTAAAGCTACAAAGAATGGAACAACAGTAGAAATATATGAAGAAGTAACAAAAGCTGAGTATGCAAGTAGTGATTCAGCACCAACTACAACAACAAATACAGTTAAATATACATTTGAACAAGAAAAAGATGGATTATATAAATATATAAGTAGAACTAAAGTAAATTAAGATGAGTAGAAATATTCATCTTTTTTTGATATAATCTTCTTTGATGGAGGTGTCCCATGAAACAAGAAAATATAAGAAACTTTTGTATAATTGCACATATAGATCACGGAAAAAGTACTCTAGCAGATAGAATACTTGAAAAGACTGGGGCATTAGATAAAAGAGAACTAAAAGAACAAACACTAGATTCTATGGATATAGAAAGAGAAAGAGGAATAACTATTAAGTTAAATGCTGTTCAATTAAAGTATAATCATAAAGGAACAGAATATTATTTAAACTTAATAGATACTCCAGGACATGTAGACTTTTCATATGAAGTATCTAGATCATTAGCAGCCTGTGAAGGAGCCTTATTAGTAGTAGATGCTGCTCAAGGAATTGAAGCTCAAACATTAGCTAATCTATATCTAGCAATAGATAATAATTTAAAAGTAATACCAGTAATTAATAAAATAGATTTACCATCAGCAGATGTAGAAAAAGTATTAGGAGAACTAGAAAATATTGGCTTTAATAGAGAAGAAGTAGTTCTTACATCAGCTAAAACAGGTGTAGGTATAGATGAACTACTAGAAAGTATAATAGAACAAATACCAGCTCCTAAGGGAGATAAAAATAATAAACTACAAGCATTAATATTTGATAGTATATTTGATGCTTATCGAGGAGTTATTACAAGTATTAGAGTAAAAGAAGGAACTCTAAAAGTAGGAGATAACATTAAAATGATGGAGACTGGTGCTATCTATGATGTAGTAGGACTAGCCATAAATACTCCAAAAGAAGTATCAGTTAAAGAACTAAATGCAGGAGAAGTAGGATATGTATTCGCATCAATTAAAGGAATACAAGATGTACATGTAGGAGATACCATAACTAATGCAGATAATCCTGCAGAAAATAGATTACCTGGATATAAGCCTATGAAACCAATGGTATATTGTGGAATATATCCAATAGAATCAAATAAATTTGAAGATTTAAGAGAATCACTAGAAAAATTAAAATTAAATGATGCAGCATTGACATTTGAACCAGAAACATCAAAAGCATTAGGATTTGGATTTAGATGTGGATTCTTAGGACTACTTCATATGGAAATAATAGAAGAAAGAATAGAAAGAGAATTCCATATAGATTTAATCGCTACATCACCATCAGTTGTATATGAAGTAATACTAACAGATGGTACTAAAGTATTAGTAGATTCTCCAGCTAAGATGCCTAGAAGAGAAGTAGTTAAAAGTACTTTAGAACCATATGTAAAATGTAGTATCTTTACTCCTAGTGATTATATAGGACCATTGATGGAATTATGTCAGGAGAAGAGAGGAAACTTTATAAATATAGACTACTTAGATACAACAAGAGTAACAATAAATTATGAAATACCATTGTCAGAAATAGTATATGATTTTTTTGATAGACTAAAAAGTTGTACTAAGGGATATGCATCATTTGATTATGAATTAATTGGATATAAAGAAAGTAACTTAGTAAAGATGGATATCTTACTAAATGGTGATATAGTAGATGCTTTATCAGTAATAGTACATAAAGATTTTGCATACTCTAGAGGTAGAGCAGTTGTAGAAAAACTAAAAGAAATAATTCCAAGACAAATGTTTGAAGTTCCAGTACAAGCAGCTATAGGTATGCATGTTATCGCAAGAGAAACTATAAGAGCGATGAGAAAAGATGTATTAGCTAAATGTTATGGTGGAGATGTAACCAGAAAAAGAAAACTATTAGAAAAACAAAAAGCAGGTAAAAAGAGAATGAAACAAATTGGTTCAGTAGAAGTACCACAAGAAGCATTCTTATCAATTCTATCAACAGGAGATAGTTCTAATGGAAAATAGATTAATAGGTTGTTATATCCATATACCTTTTTGTAATAAAATATGCTCATACTGTGATTTCTCTAAAATATATTATAAAAAAGATATAGTAGATAAATACATAGATGAATTACTAGTAGAAATAGACAACTCATATAATAACGATTTAATAGATACATTATATATAGGAGGAGGAACTCCTAGTAGTTTAAATCTAAAACAATTAGATAAATTATTAAATAATCTAAATAACAAGTTTAATTTAAGTAAATTAAAAGAATTCACAATAGAATGTAATTTTGATTCAATAGATTATAAAAAATTAGATTTATTTAGAAAATATGGAGTAAATAGACTTAGTTTTGGATTAGAATCTATAAATAAAGATAATTTAAAAGTATTAGAAAGAGATATAGATAAAGATAAAGTAAAAGATATAATAAAGTATTGTCATAAAATAGGTATTGATAATATTAATATAGACTTAATGTATGCAATACCTAATGAGACAAAAGAAATGTTAAAGAAAGATATAGAATTTATTAAAAAATTAGATATAACACATATATCTACATATTCATTAATATTAGAAGAACATACTAAATTATATATAAATAATACTAAATATATAGATGAAGATTTAGATAGAGAAATGTATGATCTAATATGTAATGAATTAAAAGATTATGATCACTATGAGATAAGTAACTTTGCTAAAAGTGAAGAGTATGAGTCAATTCATAATTTAAAATATTGGAACAACTATGAATATTATGGATATGGACTAGGATCATCTGGATATGAAGGACATGTAAGATATACTAAGACAAGAAGTATTAATAAGTATTTAAATGGTGATTATATAAAAGAAGATGGAATAGAGTATTTAAGTGAAAAAGATAAAATATATTATCAAATAATAATGAATCTAAGAACTAAGTATGGTATAGATTTAAGAGAGTTTGAAAAGAAATATAAATCTAGATTAGATAATCATTATAATTATTTAAAACTTATAGAAGAAGGATTATTAGAAATAAATAATAATCATGTGACAATACCTAAAAAACTATGGTATATTAGTAATAGTGTAATTGTTAGACTATTGGAGGAAGAAGTATGAATAGAGAAGAGTTAATATTAAATGAGTTAGATCTTATAAAGAGTGAAAGAATACAAAATGCTTGTGTTAAAATAGTTAATCTATTACCTGAATATTGGTTTACAGTTGCAGCAGCATCAACAGGTAAATATCATCCTGAATATGCTCAAGGAGAAGGAGGATTACTTCGTCACTCAAAAGCAGCAATGAGAATTGGATATGAATTATTATCTGATCCTTGTATAGGAGATAAATATACTGATGATGAAAAAGATTTAATGTTAGTTTCTCTATTAGTACATGATGGACTAAAACTAGGTAATCCAAAAGAACAATATACTAGATTTGATCATCCAATATTAATGGCTAATTACTTAAAAGAAAAGAAAGATGAGTTAGAAGAACTAACAGAAGAAGAAATAAACTTTATGGCTGATGTTATAAAGACACATATGGGTCCATGGACTACTGACTACAATGGTAATGAAGTATTAGAAAAACCTAAAACAAAATATCAAAATTTTGTTCATATGTGTGATTATTTAGCTTCACGTAAATGTTTATTAGTACCATTTGATGAAGATAACAATATAGCTGTCTAAAAATAGCTATATTTTTTATGGAAAAAGAAAGACTTGTATAAAAATATAATTATTGTTATTATAATATAGAAGCATATCAAAGGAATAGGAGAGATATAATGAGCGGAAAAATAATAGTTATAGAAGGAACAGATTGTTCTGGAAAAGAGACTCAATCAAAACTATTAGAAAAAAAATTAACTGATATGGGAAAGAAAGTAATTAGATTTGGATTTCCAATGTATGAAACACCTACAGGAAAGATAGTGGGAGGAGCATACTTAGGTAAACCAGAAATAGGAGATAGTTACTTTAAAGAAGGAGCAGTAAACGTAGATCCTCATGTAGTATGTTTATATTATGCAGCAGATAGAAAATACAATATGAAGAATATAGAAAAGTACTTAAATGATGGATACTATGTAATATTAGATAGATATACAACATCAAATCTAGCACATCAAGGTAGTAAAATACATGATAAAGATGAAAGATTTAATATGTATCAATGGATTGATAAATTAGAGTATTGGTTATTAGGTTTACCTAAACCAGATAAAACAATATTTCTACATATGCCTTATGAATACTCATTAGAATTAAAAAAGAATAGAGAGTTCTTAGATGAACATGAAAAGTCACCAGAACATTTGAAATTAGCTGAAGAAGCATATATAGAGTTAAGCGAATTATATAATTGGGATAGAATTGAATGTGTAAAAGCAAATACTATTCGTACAGTTGAAGATATAAATAATGAGATAATGGAATTAGTTAAAGATATTTAACAATAAAAAAAAGACTTAATTAAAAGTCTTTTTTTATTTTACTCTTCAACATATTCAGGTACATCATAAGTGTTTGTATCATCAATATCTTGTGAAGTATCTTCTTCAACTTCAGTACTTAATCTAGGTAGTTCTTCAAGTAGTTGTCCATCAACATCAACTGAATCACTTCCTATAGGTTCTCTAATAGTACCATCATAATCATCAGTTACATATCCATCTAAAGCATCAGTAATAGGTGGTTCCTCATATGTTTCTTTATTTGTATTCTCAGGTACCATCATAGTATCACTATTAGGTATATCTATAGGATTATTATCATTATTTTCAACTACTTCTTTATTATTAAGTTCATAGTTATAAGGTTCTTCATATGCTGTTTGTGAATAATTATTAGATTCATCTATAACAGTATTCTCAGTAGTGGATTCTACCTTATCTGCATTTTCATTTGAATCAGTAATATATGATTGAACATCTTCAGGAGAAACAACTGTTGTATTTTCATCGTTAAATGTCTCACTTCCATCAGAATATCCATAAGGTTTATTCTCTATAGTATTAGCAACTTCTTCAGGATTAATAACATTAGAAGTATCATAGAAATCATCTAAAGGATTTTCTAAAGGAGTTATTTCTTCACTTAATCCACCATCTTCTAAAGTACCATCATATTCATCTGATATTAAAGGTTCTTCTTGAACAGGTTCAGGATTATTAAGTATTTGATCAAACATATCAACATGCTTTTCAGGTTCAATCATTTCATTAGGAACAACTTGTTCTTGTTCTGGTTGTTCTTCAACTTTATTTAAATCATTTATATTTGGAATTACTATCTGTTCATCAGATAACTCTACAGGAGCTTCTTCTGTTTCTTCATTAACTTCATTATTTTCTTCAATAGTAGATTCCTTTATAGCCTCTTCATCAAGAGGAATACTATAATCTATATTAGGTATTGCATTACTTAATGGATCATTATTTTCTTCAGTTACTTCAGTAGTAGGATTATCTTGAGTAGTATTACTATCTACCATAGGTA
>CAMOKF010000028.1 GCA_946617625.1 uncultured Bacillota bacterium | reverse complement strand
TTTTTCATTGTAGTAATAATAGTTGCAATATTTAATAAACAAATAATCGGTTGGTTTGGAGAACATTGGACTAATCAAGCACTAAAGAAACTTCCTAAGAATGAGTATAAGATTTTAAATGATGTATTTATTGAAACAAATGGAACCACACACCAAATTGATCATGTTGTTGTATCAACATATGGAATTTTTTCAATAGAAACAAAACAATATAACGGATTCATTACTGGTAATAAGTATGATAAAAATTGGATTAGACATGCAGGGAAGAATAAGTATTATTACACAAATCCAATAAGGCAAAATTATGGTCATGTTAAAGCACTATCGGAATTATTAAATATTGATGAATCAAAAATATTCAATGTTGTTTGTATTCCAAGTAAAGCCACTTTAAAAGTTGAACATGATGGAGAGTTAGTTAGATATGATACTTTAGCAGATAAAGTATTATCATATAAAGAAGTATTGATTAAAAATGTTGATGAAATTGTTGAAACTATAAATAAAAATAACATTACAGATAAAAACATAAAGAAAGAACATATCCAAAATATAAAGAATAATATTATAGACAAAGATAATAATAAATGTCCTAAATGTGGAGGACAATTAATTGAAAGAACTGGTAAATATGGGTATTTCATAGGCTGTTCGAATTATCCAAAATGCAAATATACTAGAAAAAAGATATAAAAAAAAGGAACTTTTCACAAGTTCCTTTTATATTGCCAAACTGGGGCGTCATAAGAGAATCGAACTCTTGCATACTAGTGCCACAAACTAGCGTGTTAACCACTTCACCAATGGCGCCATTTCTAATTGACTTCTTTATTTTATAATACTTTTACTTAAAAATCAAGGCCTTTTTATAAATTGGGCTATTATCTATACATGATTATCATTGTTTCATAAATTAAAAAGAAGGGAGATTATTATGAATAATAATTATATTTATAGAAACAATGTTAATCTGTTTAGTCCAGAAAATGGATATAACTTAGGTAATATGTTTCAAAATTTGTATGATCAATATAAAGATTATAAACCAGTACAGTTAAAAGCTAGAAGTGATCAAGAAAGAAGCTACTTAGAATTATCTAGAATATCTTTTGCAATGCATGAGATGAATTTATATTTAGATTTGCATCCAAATGATCAAAAAATACAAAAATTATTTAATGATTATAGAAAGATGTTTATTGATTTAGAAAAGAAATATGAACAAAAATATGGGGCTTTAACTACTTGTAGTGATTCTTTAGAGGAAATGCCTTTTAATTGGGCTACTACAAGTTTTCCATGGGAGGGATTAGATGTTTAGTTATCAAAAAAGATTACAGTATCCTGTAAATATTAAAAATAAAGATTTAAGGATGGCTAAATTATTAGTTACTCAATATGGTGGCTCAAATGGAGAATTGGCTGCTGCTTTAAGATATTTAAATCAAAGAGTTAGTATGCCTGATAATATTGGTAGAGCATTACTTACTGATATTGGTACTGAAGAATTAGGTCATGTTGAAATGCTTCAAACTATGATTCATCAATTAATTAAAGATGCTACGTTAGATGAATTAGAGGAAGCCGGCCTTTCTCCACATTATGCTGAACATGCTAAAGGATTATTTCCAACTGATGCTAATGGAGTACCTTTTACAGCTTCATATTTTGCAACAACAGGAGATGCTTTAGCAGATATATCTGAAGATATGGCTGCTGAACAAAAAGCAAGAGCAGTTTATGAAAATCTAATAGATTTAACTGATGATCCTGATGTTATTGGTCCATTACTATGGTTAAGACAAAGAGAAATAGTGCATTATGCAAGATTTAAAGAATTATTTGAATATTATAATAAAAAATTAAAAAATACTAATAAAAAGGTAAATAGTGATTTTAATAATTATAATAATTTTGAAAACATGTTAGATATGGATAGCAATATTAATACTCCATCAAGTATAGATATTACTAATGGATATTTAGATAATATGAATTTAGATTTTACTAATATGATGATGAGAAGAATGTTTTAGACATTCTTTTTTATTGACTAATAATATTTTTTTACTATATATTATGCTTGGGTGGTATTTATGTATAATAAATGTATACAAGATCAGTTATTAGAATTTGAAAGAATAATAAGAATGAATTCTAAATTAATGAAAGTATTAGTAGCTTTAGATAAATATTCAAAGATTAATCCTAATTTTAAAGATTACTATATTGGAGCAGGTTCAGTTAACCAAACTATATTTAATTATTTAAGTGATAAAGAAATTGATTATGGAATAAAAGATTTTGATATTGTATATTTCGATTCAGATTTATCTTATGAAGCTGAAGATAAAATTATTAAAGATTTAACTAAAATGCTTGAAAAGGATAAAATTGAATTTGATATTAAAAATGAGGCTAGAGTTCATTTGTGGTATAATGAAAAACATGATAATAAAAGAGATGCTTATACATCTACTGAAGATGCTATATCTAAATGGGGAGCAACTGTTACTTGCATTGGAATTAGACTAGAAAATGATAAATTAATTACTTTTTGTCCATATGGATTAAGCGATGTTTTTTCAATGACTATTAGACCTGTTAAAACTTATTTTACTAAAGAGTTATATGATTCTAGATGTCAGAGATGGCTAAAGAAATGGCCTAATTTAAATATTATTCCATGGGATGAAGTTCAATAGTTAATGTGTTATAATTGAATTAATAAGGAGATGTTTTATGAAAATATTAAGAAAAATTTTAGTATTTATTTTAGGTTTTATTTTATACAACTTAGTGTGTGCATTTATTCTTACTTTTGCATTAAAAGATATAGTACAAACTGAAATGATTGGTGGAGTAGTAAGAGAAAATATCTTACCTGCTATTACTGAATCTGAAGATGTTAGTTCTGAAGATAAAGAAAAAATACAGGCTTTATTAGAAGATGAGGGAGTAAATCAAGTTATAAATGATGTTGTAGGTGATATTCTAACTACATTTGGAGATGAAAATGCTACTTTTGATCAAGAATCAATTGATAAAATATTTGATTATGTTATTGATAATAAAGAACAATTAGAAAAAGCAATTGGAAAAGAAATTGATACAAATGAAATAGAAAAATTCAGAGATAGTGATGAATATAATCAATTTACTGATGAACTATCTAAGACATTAAATGAAACTGGAAGCACTTTAGATTCTTCATCTAGAACAGTTATTAAAACTTATAATTATATTGTTTCTGATAATTTTAAAATTGCTTTAGGTATTATTATTTTAATAGATTTATTATTAATAATGTTAATACAATGGTCACTATATAAGTGGTTGTCTATATTAGGAAGAGCTCTATATACTAGTGGTATTACAGTTATGATTATGTATTTAGCTGTTAAAGTATTTATTAATAAATTATTAGTGGATAATGGTATTAATATAACAATAGATACTTCTAATATATTCCTTCTAGGAATAGGTTCTTTAGTCTTAGGAATAGTATTAGTTATTATTTATAAAATAATAAATAAAGCTAAAATGAATAAGGAAAAATCTTTAGAAGAGCCAACTAAAGAGGTGGTATAAATATGAGTATGACTGAAGAAGAATTAGAAAAGACTGGAATTTTAAAAGTAATGTTAAATAAAGCTGATTCTGATGATGAAAGTACATTGCTTGAAAAAATTGAATTGTTTGAGGAAAGATTAGAATATTTAAATATAGAGGATGAGAAAAAGAATAAATTAAGAGAATTGATTTCTAAAATAAAAGAAGAAGATGATGAACAAGTTCAAAGTTTTTTATTTAAAGAATTAGAAAAAATTGTGGAAGATGAGTAATCTTCTTTTTTTTGTGTAAAGAATGTGTCTAATAAAAAAATTGCTTTACTGAATTTAATTACTAATCATATAATTGTGGTATAATAAATACTCGTAAAAAGAGGGGTGTTAGTATGAAAATATTTAATGATTTTTATTCATACTTAAGTAAAATTACTTCTATTGATAAGATATATTATTATTTGATTTTTAATACTATTATTTTATTTATTATATTTATAGGTATTAGAAAATTAATTAGATTTTTTGTTAGTAAAAGAACAACTGGTAGAAAAGAATTTCTTCTTACTCAGTCTTTGCTAATCTTATCAAATGTTCTTGAAGTAATTTGTATTATTTTTATATGGGATGATTATATAAAAAGTCTTATGACTTTAGTTAGTGTTATTACTGCTGCAATGACAATTGCATTAAAAGATATTATATTAAATTTCTTCTGTGGAATTTATATAAAGATAAAGAAGCCTTTTAAAGTAGAAGATCGAATTATAATAGATGATCTTAAAGGTGATGTAATGAATATTTCTTCATTAGATTTTGAAATACTTGAAATATCTAATGAAGATTCTCATGGTCAATCTACTGGTGTAGTTATTTCTATTCCAAACTCGTTTATTTTTTCTAAACCTTTAAAAAATATAACTAAAGGATTCAAATATGTTTGGGATGAAATAACTATAAAGGTTACTTTAGATTGTGATTTAGCAAAGAATAAGCAAGAAATATATAAAATAGTTAATAATATAGAAACTATTAAATCTATTCCTAAAAAGATGAAGGATCAAGTTGATAGTTTAAATAATAGTAACAGAATATATTTTAATCAATATAATCCTATTATTTATACTAAGATAGTTGATAGTCATGTTGAGTTAACTGTTAGATATTTGATGCATCCTAAAAAATCTAGATATATTGAGAGTGTTATATGGAATAAGATATATACTTCATATAAAGAAGGAACAATTAATTTATTTGTAGGATAGAGATTAATTATTAATCTCTTTTTATTTGTATATTTTTTTTATTATTAAGTGTATAATTATATTGGAGGGTATTATGAAAAAAATAATAATTTTTTTACTATGTATATGTGTGTTATGTACTGGATGTTTTGCTTCTAAAAAAGTGGAAGATGATAAGGAAAAAAGTGTAGTAAAAGCAGAAAAGATATCTTACTCAAAATTAAATGATATAGTTAATAATTATAGTGATTATGTTAATGTCGATGTTGTTGATGTTAGAGAAGAAGAAGATTTTATGGATGGTCATATAATTGGCGCTATAAATATTCCTTTGTCTGATTTAAGTGATATTATAATTGCTAATGATAGGGAAATAATTGTATATGCTGATACTAGTGCTAAATCTAGACAAGCTGCTAATGAGTTAATTACTTTGGGATATACTAATGTAAAATATATTACTGGTATAGATAATTGGCCTTATGATTTAGAAAAGTAATAAGAAATGAAATTAAGCTTCATTTCTTTTTTAATTTTTGTTTAAAAAAATATATAATTAATATATAATTTATAAAGAATAGGATGGTGCTTATGAATAATAAAAAATATAAATATATTGTTTTATTTCTTTTACTTATTATAAGTATTGGTTTTGCTGTTATATCTACTACATTAAATATAGTTGGTACTACTAGTGTTTCTAAAAATACTTGGGATATTCATTTTGAAAATGTACAGGTAGTAGATGGAAGTGTTGTTGCTGCAACACCATTAATAAGTAATAATGATGCTAGAGTAAGTTACAGTGTTACTTTAAATATGCCTGGAGATTTTTATGAGTTTACTGTTGATGTTGTAAATGATGGTACTATTGATGGAATGTTAGATAGTTTGGATAAGACAACACTTACATCTGATCAATTAAAATATTTAAATTACTATGTTACATATAGTGATGGATTAGAAATCAAATCAGATGATATTTTAAAGGCTGGTAAATCAGAAAAATTACTTGTTCATATCGATTATAAAAAAGATTTAAATAGTAGTGATTTACCTTTAAGTGATGTAAACCTAACTATTACTATTCAAGCTAATTATAAACAAGCTGATGAAAATGCTAATAATGTTTTACATAGTGTTATTGAAATAGTTAATAAAGCTCAAGCAGATAGATTTAGCGTTGGTGATGAAATAAAAATAGGTGATGAACATTTTTATTATGTTAATAGTTCATCAGATAAATATAATTTTTTAGCTAAGTATAATTTGAATGTTGGTGATAATCCTTTTGATGGAACAACTGGTGTTCAAGATAGTAGAGTTACTGGTTATACATATATTACAGATGATTATTCTATTAACACCGAAAATGATTCTAAAGGGACAATTTATTTTCATAGAGATGGTTCTTCTTATTTTAATGACCTTGAAGATGATAATGCTTGTATAAATGACGAATGTTTATTATATATTCCTTTGCAGAACTATAAAAGTTATTTGGTTTCTTTAGGCGCTTCAAATGATATTAATGTTACTCTTCCGGATACAAGTATTTTATTCGGTATTGAAACTATTACTAATCCGGATGAGCTTGTTAATCTTGGATACAATGTACCTGAGTGGTTTGATGGTAGTGCCATTGTTACGTCTAACTCTTGGCTTTATAGTACATCTTATTGGCTTAACTATGTTGAAAGTGGTCAGGAATCAGATTATATTGATAAGGGTGGTTATATATCTCATGCTTATTGTGAATCTGCGATTGGTTTAAGACCTTATTTGGAAATACCTTCATCTTATTTTGATTAAAAGGCTTTGCCTTTTTTTTATTATTATATTTTAGCACTTTTAATTGACAAGTGCTAAAATTGGTGTTATAAATAATTTGATAGTTATTTAGGAGATGATTTTTATGAAGAAAAAAGAATTTAAGTCAGAGTCTAAAAGATTATTAGATTTAATGATTAATTCAATTTATACAAATAAAGATATATTTTTAAGAGAGTTAATTAGTAACTCTAGTGATGCTTTAGATAAGTTATATTATAGAAGTTTAACTGATAAAAAAGTTAAAGTAAATAAAGATAAGCTAGCTATTAATTTATCATTTAATGAGAATGATAGAACAATTACTATTAGTGATAATGGTTGTGGTATGACTAAAGAAGAATTAGAATCCAATTTAGGTACTATAGCTAAGAGTGGAACTTTACAATTTAAAGAGAATATGTCTAAAGATGAAAAAATTGATATTATTGGTCAATTTGGTGTAGGTTTTTATTCTGCTTTCATGGTAAGTAAAAAAATAGTTGTTAATAGTAAAAGCTTTGATAGTGATGAAGCTTATTCATGGGAAAGTGAAGGAGCAGATGGTTATACTATAACTCCTAGTGATAAAAAAGATTATGGTACAGACATAACTTTATTCCTAAAAGATGATACTGAAAATGAAGATTATTCAAAATATTTAAATGAATATGAATTGAAGGGATTAATTAAAAAATATTCTGATTATATTAGTTTTCCTATTAAGATGGAAGTTACTCATCATCATTTAAAAGATGAAGAAAAACATGAATATGAAGATCATAAAGAAATAGAGACAATTAATAGTATGGTTCCTCTATGGAAGAAAAATAGTAAAGATGTAGAAGATTCAGAGTATGAGAATTTCTATATGGATAAATTTAGTGATTATGATAAACCTTTAAAAGTAATTACTTCTAATGTTGAAGGTTTATGTACATATAAATCAATATTATTTATTCCTAGCCATGCTCCTAGTGATTACTACTCACAAGAATATGAAAAAGGTTTATCACTTTATACTAATGGTGTTCTAATTATGGATAAGTGTGCTGACTTATTACCTGATTATTTTAGCTTTGTTAAAGGTGTGGTTGATACTGAAGATTTATCTTTAAATATTTCTCGTGAAATGCTACAAGAATCTCATAGTTTAAAGCTAATTGCTAAAAATATTGAAAGTAAAATACGTAAAGAATTAGAAACTATGATGAAAGAAGATAAAGAAACATATAATTCTTTCTTTAAGACTTTTGGAGTTCAATTAAAATATGGAGTTTATAATAACTATGGAGCAGATAAGGATAAATTAAAGGACTTAGTAATGTTCTATTCTAGTAAACATGAACGTTTAATATCTTTAAAAGAATATGTAGATGAAATGAAAGATGGACAGGATAAAATTTATTATGCTTCTGGTTCTTCTATTACTAAGATTGATTCAATGCCTCAAGTAGAGCAAGTTAAAGATAAAGATTATGATATTTTATACTTAACTGATTACGTTGATGAATTCTGTATTACTGCAATTTCTGAATATGAAGGAAAGAAATTTGCTAATGTTGAAAATGGTGATTTAGATTTAGAAACTGAAGAAGAAAAAGAAGAAACTAAAAAAGATAATGAATCATATTCAGATTTGTTAAAGGATATGGCAAGTGAAATAAAAGATGTTAGTGAAGTTAAGTTTACTAATAAATTAAAGAAACATCCAGTATGTTTAACATCAAAAGGTGATGTCTCAATAGAGATGCAAAAGGTATTTGATGCTATGCCTAATGATTTAGGAATTAAAGCAGAAACTATATTAGAGATTAATGCTAAACATCCTATTGCTGATAAGATTAAAGAATTATATAAAAATGATAAAGATGAATTTGCTAAATATACTAAGATTCTTTATAGTGAAGCTAGAATAATAGCTGGATTACCTATAGATAATCCTACAGAAATATCTAACTTAATATGTGATTGTTTATCTAAATAGTAAAAAGACTAAAATTAGTCTTTTTTTGTTTAATTATGTTATAATCTTCTTATGAGGTGAATCTCGTGAAAAAGAAGTGTATTATAATTAGTACGATAATAGCTATTTTAGCTCTTATAATTATTGGTGCTAAAACAATAAAAATTGAGAGAGTAGAAGTTCCTGATAATGGTTCACAAGTAGTAAAGATGGCTAGTGAAGAAATATTAATGCAAGTACTAAGAGGAGAAAAAGAATTTATAGATAATGATGGTAAAGAGATTACTATTAATTCATTAAATATAGAAGATGTAAATGTTAAAATTAATCAATATGCATTTGTTGATATTGATGGAGATAATGAAAATGAATTAGTAGCTTTGACAGATTCTTATTATGGCTATTATTTATTATTAGATATAGATTCTAATATTATTTATGGATATAACGTTAGTTTAAACGATATAGATTATATTAATAATACAGGTATTATTTATGATAAAGTAGATGATTCTATTTATTATAGAAGACTTAAATTTTCTAAAAATGAATTAAAAAAGATAAATATGGCTTCTTTTGTTAATGATGAGTATGTTATTGGTAAAGAAGTAGTAGATAAGGATGAATTTTCTAATTATGAAAATGATTTTATAAATAAGGGATTAATTAAATATAAATCTTTATCAACTAAATGGATGGAAAAAAAGATTAATAGTGAATTTTCGATTAAGGCTTATAAAACTTTTGAAATAAATAGTGACATAGATATTTTATTTGCTTTAGATAAAGAATTTAGTAATTTTAAAAATGATTTATTAGAAGAGAATATTAATTTATATTACATGAATTCAAATTCTGATATTGGAAGAGTTTTAATAAAAAGATTTGATGATAATTTAGATAAATATTATGAAGAATTATCTAATAAAAAGAGTATATGTATTTATGATGAAGATTCTCAATATATGGTATTAGTAATAAATGATGATATATTTGATAATGATTTAGACAATAATTATGAAGTTTATTATTTTAAATATTATAATAAGGGTATTCAATTTTTAGGTAAAAATGTTATAGATGATTATTATAATATATTAAATGAAGATACTATTTTAGAGATACAATAAGAAAGATTAATCTTTCTTTTTTTTTATAATTATCTTATAATTTTATATGATAGGAGGGTGTATTATGGCACTATCTAGAAAAGAATTAAAAAGAATGAATGCTTATTTCAGAGCATTAAATTATTTATCTGTTGCACAATTGTATTTACTTGATAATCCGTTACTTAAGAGACCTTTAGAGGTTACTGATGTTAAACCTAATGTAGTTGGTCATTTTGGTACAACTCCAGGGCAAAATCTAATATATATGCATTTAAATAGAGTTATAAAAAGAGATAACTTAAAAATGATATATATATCTGGTCCAGGTCATGGTGGACAAGCAATGATAGCTAATAATTATTTAGAAGGAGTATACTCTAAGTTTTATCCTGAAATAACTGAAGATGAAGAAGGATTAAAAAGACTTTGTAAACAGTTTAGTTTTCCTGGTGGAGTATCTTCTCATGTAGCTCCTGAAACTCCTGGATCTATTCATGAAGGTGGAGAATTAGGGTATAGTTTAGCTCATGCGGCAGGAGCTGTACTTGATAATAAAGATTTAATCGCAGCATGTGTAGTAGGAGATGGTGAAGCTGAGACTGGTCCTTTAGCTACAAGTTGGCATATTAATAAGTTCCTTAATAAAAAGAATGATGGTGTTGTATTACCAATACTTCATCGCAATGGTTATAAAATATCTAATCCAACTATTTTTGGTAGAATGAGTAATGATGAGTTAGAGGATTTCTTTTATGGATATGGCTGGAAACCTTATTTTGTATCTGGTAGTAATATTGACAAGGTTAATGAAGAAATGGCTAAAACAATGGATTCAGTTATTAAGGATATTAAAAGAATTAAATCTAAAGGGACTGGTAATTATCCAATGATAGTATTAACTACTCCTAAGGGATGGACGGGACCTAAAGAATATGCTAATAACAAAATAGAAGGAAGTTTTAGAGCTCATCAGGTACCAATTCCATTTACTAGAGAAAATCCTAAAAATATTTCTTTAATTGAAAAATGGTTAAGAAGTTATAAACCTGAAGAATTATTTGATAATAATGGTAGATTAATAAAAGAATTACGCGATATGAATCCACCAATTAGTAAATGTATGGGAATGAGTAGTTTTGCTAATGGAGGTTTATTGTTAAAAGAACTTATAACTCCTAAATGGGAAGATTATTGTTTAAAAATACCTTTTCCAGGTGAAATAGTTGCTCAAGATACTATGGAATTGGGTAATTATATAAGAGATTTATTTATACTTAATAAAGATAATAAGAATTTTAGATTATTTGGACCGGATGAAGCATTATCAAATAGATTGAATCATGTTTTTGAATATGAAAAAAGAACTTGGAATTATAAATTATTAAAGAATGATGAATTTTTATCTAATGATGGTAGAGTGATGGATTCTTATTTATCTGAACATTTATGTGAAGGAATGCTAGAAGGATATATTTTAACTGGTAGACATGGATTTATTCATAGTTATGAAGCTTTTGTTAGAATTATAGATTCTATGGCTAGTCAACATGCTAAGTGGTTAAAGGTATGTAATCAAATTAAATGGAGAGCTCCTATAGCTTCTTTAAACTTTTTATTAGTATCTCATGTATTCCAACAGGATCATAATGGTTATACTCATCAAGATCCAGGATTTTTAAATCATTTAGTTACTAAAAAGGCTGATGTAGTTAGAATGTATTTGCCTCCTGATACTAATTGTTTATTATCTTGTTTTGAACATTGTATTAAATCTAAAAACTATGTTAATGTTATAGTTGCTTCTAAACATCCTAGACCTCAATGGTTAACTATGCAACAAGCTAAAAAACATTGTACTGCAGGATTAGGAATATGGGATTTTGCATCAAATGATGGTGGTAATCCGGATGTTGTTATGGCTTGTTGTGGAGAAACTCCTACTTTAGAGGTTTTAGCAGCAGTAGATATTTTAAGAAGTAGTATAAAAGATATTAAAATTAGAGTAGTAAATATAGTAGATCTAATGAAATTGCAATCTCCTGAAACTCATCCACATGGTATGAGTGATGAAGATTTTGATAAAATCTTTACTAAAGATAAACCTATAATTTTTAATTTCCATGGATATCCTTCTTTGATACATCAATTAATGTATAAACGTACTAATCGTAATTTACATGTTCATGGTTATAAAGAAGAGGGAACAATTACTACAACATTTGATATTAGAGTACAAAATGAGATAGATAGATTCCATCTTGTAGAAGCAGCTCTAAATGAAATTCCTAGATATAGAAGAACAGCTGTTCCACTAATTACTTGGTGTCATGATATGTTGAAACAACATAATGCTTATATATGCGAAATGGGTGAAGATTTACCATATATTAGAAATTGGAAATGGCGTGGATTTAATGATTAATTATTTCTATAGTAAAACAAATATAAGAAGTTATTTAAATATTATTATATTAATAATGGGAATAATATCTTATTTAATGAATTATCATTTTATAACTGTTTTATTACTTATTATTAGTGTGATTTTAAAAGAAGATATTTATGTTAGAGATATTTTTATTCAATATAAAA
>CAMOKF010000027.1 GCA_946617625.1 uncultured Bacillota bacterium | reverse complement strand
ACTAAATTCTCTATCCGTGAAGGTGGAAGAACTGTTGGTGCTGGTAACGTTACTGAAATCGTTGAATAATACAAATAAAAAATCAGACATTAGTCTGATTTTTTTTGTTTGTTTTTAGAAAAGCTTTTATATAAATTATAAGAAAAGTTGTTTAATATTATATCAAATTCTCCTATATATTCTGTTATAGTTGAGTTGAATCCTAATTTCTTTTCGTTTATAGAGCTATTTTCTATTTGCTTTTCAAATTCACCTATTATTCCATTTAAATTTATATATTTTAAATTCTCTTTTGTGTAGTCTTCTATCATTTTCCATTTTATAACATATTCAGGATTATTATTTCTATATTTAGGATCTACTCCTTCTTCTATTAAAAATGCAGCATTATCATATTTTATTACTAGTGCTCCACCAATAATAATTCCATCTGGATATTCTTTTAATAAATTTGTAGCTTGTACTAGAGCATGTTTGTAAGTATCTAACAATTTGTCTGATTCCATTTTTTTATTAAGAATAATCTCTTTTTGTTTTGAGTCAATAGAAACATCTTGGATTAAATTAGATAATGAATTATTATTTTCTATTTCACTTTCGTATGCTCTTCTACTATTTACTGTGTATAACTCTGTGTTTATTTTTGCATAATATACTTCTGCATTATCTCCAAATTTTTCTATTAATGCTTTATAGTATGATTTTGGCTTTTTATTATTCTTTTTTATATATTCATATAATTTTTCAATATCTTTTTTCTCATCTTTTTCTGCGTCTATTCCAAAATTAGTAGCTCTTCTAATTTTATTTCTTGTTCTTTTATCAAATCTACTAAATAACTGTTCTGGTTTATTATTAAGGATTATTAAGCTTTCCCATCTAGGTTTTTCACTTGAGAAGTCATTTACTTTTCCTTTGTATTCAAATCCAACTGACTTTAGATTTTCTATTATTGCGTTTCCTTGATTATTAAAGTTCATAATAGTTCCATTTGAATCTCTTATTGTTAGTGGAATATATGGATCTATTCTAAGTAACATGAATCCTTGTTTTCCTAATACTTGCTTAATCTTCTTAATTATTTCTTCTAAATTTTCTATGTTTTCATAATTTAGTAAGAATCCTCTAGGAGCATAGGCTATTTTATTACTCATAAATACTTGTTTATATAATAATAAAGTTGCTCCTATAAGCTTATTTGTATCACTTACTATTCCTAAATAGTGTATGTTGTATCCAAATTTAGTCATTAATGATCCATAATTACTTGTTTGAAAGTAATTTCTATATCTATGGTTTTTAGCAAATTTGTCAAATTGTTCCGGTTTTAAAGTGACTATTTTCATCTCCAACACCTCTTTATTACGTTATTAATTATATCATATAGATTGCTTTACTATCAATATAGATAATTTAAATTAAAGTAGTTAAATGCTTTTATTTATAGTATAATAGTATTGGTGATTAATATGTTTGAAAATAAAAAAATATTTATATTAGGGTTAGCTAGAAGTGGTTATCAGGCTGCTAAGTATTTAATAGCTAGAGGAAATGATGTTTTATTAAACGATGGCAAAGAAGAATCTAAATTAGATAAAGAGCAAATAGAAGAATTGCGTTCTTTAGGTGTTAAATTATATTTTGGCTCTCATCCTGATGATTTACTAGACTCATCTTTTGACTATTTAATTAAGAATCCGGGAGTTCCCATTGATCATAAATATGTTTTAAAAGCTAGAGAGTTAGGTATTGAAGTTATAAATGAAGTTGAGATGGCTTATAGATTACTTCCTGATAATGTAAAGTTAATTGGTATTACTGGTACTAATGGTAAAACAACTACTACAACATTAACTTATAATATTATGAAAGAAGCTTTTGGAGATAAAGTCTTTTTGGCAGGTAATATAGGCTTTCCACTATGTAGTATTTTAGATAAAGTTAAAAGTGGAGATATTATTGTTATGGAAGTTTCTTGTCAACAATTAGAAAATCTTGATCAATTTACTCCAAATGTTGGTGTTATGACTAATTTAAGTCCTGCACACATTGATTTTTTGAAGAGTTTTGAAAATTACAAAAGAGTAAAAGCTAAATTATTTAAGAATCAAACAAATGAGGATGTTGCTATACTAAATATTGATAATGAAGATGTAATGAATGAAACAAAAAATATTAGATCTAATACTAAGTATTTTTCTAGTAAAAAAGAGATAAATGGTTGTTATTTAAAAGATAATAATATTTATTATTATGGGGAAAAAGTTATTTCTCGTGATGATATTTTCATTGCTGGATTACATAATGTTGAAAACTGTATGGCGGCAATTATGGTCGTTAAAGAGTTTGGTGTTTCTAACGAAGTTATTAAAAAGGTAATATCTGAATTTAGAGGTGTTGAACATAGATTAGAGTATGTTGATACTGTAAATGGTGTTAGATATTATAATGATACTGAGGCAACAAATATAAAATGTACTCAAATTGCTTTATCTTCTTTTGATCAACCTATTACAATTATTTTAGGTGGATTAGAAAGAGGTCAAGATTTCAATGATCTTACTCCTTATATGAAAAATGTGTCTAATATAATTGCTATTGGACAATGTCGTGATAGGGTTCTATCATATGGTAATTCTTTAAATATACCGACTTATAGTTATGAGTTTTTAAAAGATGGATTTGACAAATGTGTTGAAGTGACTAAGTCAGGTGGTATAATATTATTGAGCCCTGCGTCTGCTTCATGGGATCAATATAAGGAATGTGAAGTTAGGGGAGCAGAATTTAAAAAGAAAGTGGAGGAATTAAAAAATGCGAATTAAAGATGTTGTTGGAAGAGAAATATTAGATTCTAGAGGTAATCCTACTGTTGAAGTAGATGTTATTCTTGAAAATGGTATTATGGGTCGTGCTGCAGTACCATCTGGTGCTTCAACTGGAGAAAGAGAAGCTCTAGAACTTAGAGATGGTGATAAATCTAGATATTTAGGTAAAGGGACTTTAAAGGCTGTTGAAAATGTCAATGGACCTTTAAGAGATTTAGTTATTGGAATGGATGCTGCTGATCAAAAAGCATTAGATTATGCTATGATTGAATTAGATGGTACTGAGACTAAATCTAAATTTGGTGCTAATGCTATTTTAGGTATTTCTATGGCAGCTTTAAAAGCTAGTGCTATAGAAGCTGGAAAACCTTTATATGCTTATGTTGGTAATGGTACTGAATTACCAAAACCAATGATGAATATTATTAATGGTGGTGCTCATGCAGATAATAAGCTTGATTTTCAAGAGTTCATGATTATACCACAACGTGATACTATTCATGAAAGAGTTAGAGTTGGTGCTGAAGTATTCCATAATTTAAAGAAAGTTTTAAATGAAAGAGGTCTTGCTACTGGAGTTGGTGATGAAGGAGGATTTGCTCCTGATTTACAATCAAACTCAGAAGGTTTTGATTTAATAATGGAAGCTATTAAGAGAGCTGGATATGAACCTGGAAAAGATGTTTGTTTAGGAATAGATGTTGCTGCTTCTGAATTTTATTCAGATGGTAAATATAATTTAGTAGGTGAAGGAAGAAGTTTAACAACAGATGAACTAATTGATTTTTATGAAGAATTAGTAAATAAATATCCTATTATTTCTATAGAAGATCCTGTTGATGAAAATGATTGGGAAGGATTTAGAAAGATTACTGAAAGAATGGGTGATAGAATTCAATTAGTTGGAGATGATTTATTTGTTACTAATAAGAAGTGTCTTCAAATGGGAATTGATAATCATGCAGGTAATGCAATTCTTTTAAAAGTAAATCAAATTGGAACTATTACTGAAACATTAGAGACTATTGAGCTTGCTAGAGCAAATGGTTATGCTACTGTTATTTCTCACAGATCTGGTGAGACTGAAGATACTACAATTGCTGATTTAGCAGTTGGATTAAATCTAGGTCAAATAAAAACAGGATCTATGTCTAGAACTGATAGAATTTGTAAATATAATCAATTAATGAGAATTGAAGAGGAACTATCTAAATAGTTCCTTTTTCTTGACAATTATTAATATTAGTGCCATAATATAGGCACATTCGTTTTTAAAACTATATGAAAGACCAATACATTACTGGCTCTTATTTAAAGTGATTTAGGGATAGTGAAAACCTAATAATAATCTAGTTTTGTTCCTACCTTTCATGGTGGAGTTATGCTCTCGGTGTTTTAGCACCGTTATTAAATTAAGTTAAATTAAGGATGGTACCGTGCTTATGCACTCCTTTGGTATCATCCTTTTATTTTTGGAGGTGTAATTATGAAAATTAGTAATTCTTATTTTTTAACTTATAAAGAAAATGTTAAAGACGAAGATTCTATTAGTTCTAATCTATTAGTTAGAGCTGGTATGATAAAGAAAACTGGAAGTGGTATTTATACTTTTTTACCTATGGGATTAAAAGTAATTAGAAAAATTGAAAATATTGTTAGAGAAGAAATGAATAATATTGATTCTTTAGAACTTATTATGCCTTCATTATTGCCGGAAGAGGTTTATATTGCAAGTGGTAGAAGAGATGCTTTTGGAAAATTGATGTTTTCATTAAGTGATCAACATGATAGAAATTATGTTTTAGGACCAACTCATGAAGAAATGTTTGTTAATGTTGCTAAAGATTATATTAAATCTTATAAGGATATGCCTCTTAGTTTATATCAAATGGCTACTAAGTATAGAGATGAGTATAGACCTAGATTTGGGTTAGTTAGAACTCGTGAATTCGTTATGAAAGATGCTTATACTTTTGATAAAGATTTAGATGGACTAGATATTTCTTATAATAAAATGTTTGAAGCTTATAAGAAAATATTTGATAAGATCGGTATTGAATATAAGATTGTAAAAGCATCTACTGGTGCTATGGGAGGATTATTATCCGAGGAATTTCAAGCTATTAGTAGTATTGGAGAAGATACTTTAGTTATATGTGATAATTGTGGATTATCTACTAATATAGAAATATGTGAATGTATAGCTGATAAAGCTAAAAAGGAATCTAAAAAAGAGTTAGAATTAATACCTACTCCTAATAAGAAGGGTATAAATGAGATATGTGACTTTTTAAAATGTGATATTAAAAAGACTGTTAAGACTTTAATATATAAAGCTAATAATCAATTATATGCTGTTTTAGTTAGGGGAGATAGAGAAGTTAATGAGAATAAATTAGCTACTTTATTAGGTGTTAATGAAGTAGAATTGTCTACTATAGAGGAAGATATTAGTGTTACACATGCTGAAGTAGGATTTGCTGGTCCTATAGGATTAGAAATACCTATTATTGTAGATAATGAAGTAATGAATATGTATAATTATATTGCTGGTGCAAATAAAACGGATTATCATTATTTAAATGTTAACAATAGTGACTTTAATATTTCTTATGTTGGTGATATTAGAAACGTTTGCGAGAATGATTTATGTCCAGTTTGTGGTTCTAAATTAGTGTTTAAAAAAGGTATTGAAGTTGGTAATACATTCAAGTTAGGAGATAAGTATTGTAAGAGTATGGGACTTACTTTTACTGATCTTGATAATTCTTTAAAAAATCCTGTTATGGGATGTTATGGTATAGGTATTGCTAGAACTTTATCTGCATATATTGAACAACATCATGATGAGAATGGTATTATATTTAATGATGTTATTTCTCCTTTTGATGTGGAGCTAATTGTTGTTAATACTAAAGATGAGTTGCAGAAGGAGTTAGCTGATAAAATATATTCTAATTTAAAAGAGCACGGTATAGATGTTTTGTATGATGATAGAGATGAAAGAATTGGTGTTAAGTTTGGTGATGCTGATTTAATAGGTATACCAAAAAGAATAATAGTTGGAAGAGATGCTAAAGATAATAAAGTAGAGTTTAGTTATAGAAATTCTAATAATAAAGAAATAATTGATGTTAATAACATTATTAATAAACTATCTTAATGTTGCATAATTATATCTTTTATGTTATTATATTAATGTTATTTAAAACGGAGGTGTGTTATGGAAATTGCACTTTTAATAATATCAATTTTATTAATAATTATAGTTCTATTACAAAGCGGTAAAGCTGAAGGTGGAGCTCAAATTATTTCTGGTGGTAGTTCTGAATTATTTAAATCTAGAAAAGAACGTGGATCAGAACTAGTTATAAGTAGAATTACTTTAGTTTTAGGTTTAGCTTTCTTTATTATTTGTTTAGTGGCTATGTTTATGTAAAAGGACTTAGTCCTTTTTTTTATGTTCAAAATAAGCTATAATACTAGGTAGAAGGTGGTACTAATGAAAGATAATATTATTAATATCTTAAAAAATACTGATAAAGCTTTAAGTGTTTTTGAAATTGAGGATGCTTTAGGTATTAAAGATGTAGAAAAAACTAAAGAATTATTAAAAGAATTACATGATTTGGAAGAAGAAACTGTAGTTTATCATTCTAATAAAGACAAATATATGCTTTTAGAGAATAGTCATTTAAGAAAAGGTGTAATGAGAGCTAATAAAAAAGGGTTTGGATTTGTAGAAGTAGATAATTTAGATGATGATATTTATGTTTCTCAAGATAATATGAATGGTGCTATTCACGACGATATTGTTTTAGTTGAAATTACTAGTAAGATGAAGTTGGATAGACTTGAAGGTAGAGTTTTAAAAATAATTAAAAGGCAAGTAGAACAATATATAGGTGAAATTAACTTTGATAAGAAAGATAAAGGTATTATTACTTTAGATGATAAAAAAATTAATTTAGATATTTTTGTTGAAAGAAAAAACTCTTTAAATGCAGTTGATGGTCATAAAGTGGTTGTAGAGTTAATTAAGCATATTAATAATACAAAGTATGAAGGTAAAGTTACTGAAATAATAGGTCATAAGAATGATCCTGGTGTTGATATATTATCTATTGTAAAAAAATATAATATTAATACTGATTTCCCTGATGACGTTAAAGAAGAAGTCTCTAAGATGCCTATGGAAGTTTTAGATTCTGATTTGGATGGAAGACGTGATTTAAGAGATTTAGAGATATTTACTATTGATGGTGATGATACAAAAGACATTGACGATGCTATATCTATTAAAAGACTTTCTAATGGACACTATGAATTAGGTGTACATATTGCTGATGTTAGTTATTATGTAAAAGAAGGATCTCCTTTAGATAATGAAGCAATGGAGAGAGGTACTAGTGTTTATTTAGTAGATAGAGTTATTCCAATGCTTCCTCATGAATTATCTAATGGTATATGTTCATTAAACCCTAATGTGGATAGATTAGCAGTTTCTTGTGTTATGGAATTTGATGATAATGGTAAGCAATTGAAGTATGAAATTTTCCCTAGTGTTATTCGTTCTAGAATTCAAATGACTTATAAAAAAGTTAATAGCATATTAGAAAAAAATGTAGTTCCTGAAGGTTATGAGCCTTTTGAAAAAAGCTTAAGATTGATGCAGGAGCTAGCTCTTATTCTTCAAAAAGCTATTACTAGAAGAGGTTATATTAATTTTGATGTTAATGAAGTTAAGATATTAGTTGATGAAAATTGTAAACCTACAGAGGTTAAGGTTAGAGAAACTGGATTAGGAGAGAGACTTATCGAGTCATTTATGATAGCCGCTAATGAATGTGTTGCTAGTCATGTTTATTTTATGAACTTACCATTTATTTATCGTATTCATGAAGTTCCTAAGGAAGAAAAAATAAGAAGTTTCTTAAGTTTTGTTAGCTCTTTAGGATATACAATTACTGGTGATGTCACTAATTTAAAGCCAACTACTATGCAAAGAATTCTTAAGCAACTTGATGATAAACCTGAATATAAGATATTAGCTAGTTTACTACTTAGAAGCATGCAAAAAGCAGTTTATAGTCCAGATAACTTAGGTCACTATGGTTTAGCAAGCAGTTGTTATACTCATTTTACTTCTCCTATAAGAAGATATCCTGATACTACTGTTCATAGGTTATTACATACATATTTATTTGATGGAAAAATAGATATGCCTACTATTAGAAAATGGGAAGAAAAATTAGTGTATATTGCTGATCATTCTTCTGCTAAAGAAAGAGCTTCTGTTGATTGTGAAAGAGAAGTCGAAGACATGAAAATGGCTGAGTATATGGAAGATCATATTGGAGAAGAATATGAAGGTATGATTTCATCTGTTACAAGTTTTGGAATGTTTGTTGAATTAGACAATTTGATAGAGGGATTAGTTCCACTTAGAGATATGAAAGACTTTTTCCATTTTGATGAGGAACGTATGACTCTTACAGGAGAAAAATCAAATGTTCAGTATAAAATTGGTGAGAGAGTAATTGTAAAGGTAGTTAGAGCTTCTAAGGAAGAGAAAACTATTGATTTTGAAATAGTAAGAAAGGTTTAATTATGAGTAGTAGAAGTGTAAGGAAAGTCAAAAGAAAGTTAAAAGGAAAAGCTAAAGTATTTTTGTTATTTATAGTACTAGCTTTAATTGGTTTTGGTATTTATTATGCTTATAATAATGATCTCCTTTTTAATAAAAAAAATGATGTGAAAGAGCCAAAAAAAGAAGAAAAGAAGGAAGAAATTAAACAACCAAAAGAGTATAAAGCTTCTATATTTATGGTTGGGGATGCATTGATTCATTGGGGAGTTTATAATGATGCTTTAGTAAATGGTGTGTATGATTTTAAACCAATGCTTCAGTATATTAAACCTATTTCCTCTAAATATGATTTGGCTTATTATAATCAAGAAACTATTTTAGGTGGAGAGTCTTTAGGTTATTCAAGTTATCCTAGATTTAATTCTCCTCAAGAAGTTGGAGATGCTTTTATAGATGCAGGATTTAATATGGTTTCTCTAGCTACTAATCATACTATGGATAAAGGTGAACAAGGAGTTTTGAATTCTGTTCAATATTGGAAAAATCATCCTGAGGTCGCTGCATCTGGACAATGGAGTAGTTATGAAGATAGAGCAGAGAGTATTGCTAAAGTCTATGAAGTTAATAATATAAAATATGCATTTATTTCATATACTATATGGAATAATGGTTTACCAACTCCTTATGGAAAAGATTATTTAAATAGTGAGTATTCAGAAGAAAAAGCTAAAGCTGACATTGAATCTGTTCGTGATAAAGTCGATTTTGTTATTGTTGCTATGCATTGGGGAACTGAATATTCATTTAGAGTTGATTATAAACAGGAAGAAATAGCTAATTATTTGTCATCATTAGGTGTTGATTTAATAATAGGCGCTCATCCACATGTTATTCAAACCGTTGAAAGTATAAATGAGGGAAAAACTTTTGTAGTTTATTCTTTAGGTAATTTTATAAGTGATCAAGATGATATAGATAATTTTACGGGATTAGCTTTTGAAGTTACTTTAAGAAAATATGTTGATGTAGATGATTCTGTTACAAATTCAATAGTTGACCCAAAAGCAGAACTTGTGTATACTACTACTGTTAAAAGAGGTGGAGTAAATCATGAGTTCAGAGTTATTCCTTATCCTCAGCTAAATAATTATCAATTGCCTAATTATTCTACTTATTATGAAAAATATAAGGCTATTGTTAATGAAAGATATCCTGATTTACATTGGGGTTTAACTTGGGAGTGATTTCATGGAAATATTAAATAGAAAAGCTAAACATGACTACTTTATAGATGAAATAATAGAAGCTGGTATAGTTCTAACTGGTACTGAAATTAAATCTATTAGAAGTGGTGATTGTAATATTAAGGATTGCTATGGATTGATTAAAAATAATGAAGTCTTTTTACTTAATATGTATATTGGGCAGTACAAAGAAGGAAATATTTTTAATCATGAAGAAACTCGTAATAGAAAGCTTCTTCTTCATAAAAAAGAAATTGCTAAATTGCAAAAGGCGATTGAACAAAAAGGATATACTTTGATACCTATAAAACTTTATTTTAAAGATAATAAATTAAAGGTTGCTTTAGGAATATGCCATGGTAAAAAAGATTACGATAAGAGAGAGTCTATTAAAGAAAGAGATATTAAAAGAGAAGTAGAAAAAAATTTAAAAAGATATTAAAAAAGAGGAATATTAATTATTCCTCTTTATATTTTTTCATAAATAATTTATATAACTCATTGCATTTTTCTTTATCCATATCATTTTTATCTCCATATGGATAAGGTATATTTAACTTATCATATTTTTCTTTTCCTAGTCTATGATATGGAAGGAAATCTACTCTTGTTACATTTTTAACTTTTTCTTTTAAATAATCTGATAATTTATTAATATAATCAATATTATCATTATAATCAGGTATTATTACTTGTCTAATCCATACTTCTACATTTGTTTTATTTAATTGATCTACAAATTCATCAAATTTCTTTAACATAGAAGTTCCAGTTACTTCTTTATATCCATCTTCTGTTATATCTTTTATGTCCAATAGTACTAAGTCTATATTATTAAATAGTTCTTTATAATTTCCTAATCCAACTCCAGCTGTATCTATTGCTATATGGATATTTTCTTTTTTTAACTTTTTACATGTTTCTACTAGAAAATCATATTGTAATAATGGTTCTCCACCAGAAAATGTTACACCACCATTTTTATTAAAATATGGCTTATTTCTTATACATTTATGTACAATTTCATCTGATGTATAGTTTAGTTCCTGCATTTTCCATGTTTCTGGATTATGACAATATTTGCATCTTAGATTACATCCATTTAAGAATATTACAGTTCTTATACCTGGGCCATCTACTAACCCAAATGTTTCAATTGAATTGATTGATCCTTGCATTATATTTTTTCGTGGAATGTTCTAGCAATTACTTCTTCTTGTTGTTTTCTAGTTAATCTGTTAAATCTAACTGCATATCCTGATACTCTTATTGTTAATAATGGATATTTTTCTGGATTATTCATTGCGTCTATTAATGTTTCTCTATTTAAAACATTTACATTTAAATGATGTGCTCCTTGTACGAAATATCCATCCATTAATGAAACTAAGTTTGTAACTTGCTCTTCATTATTAGTACCTAATGTAGATGGTACTATAGAGAATGTATTAGAAATACCATCTCTACAACAATTAGCCCAGTCTAATTTAGCTACTGAGTTAAGTGAAGCTATAGCTCCTGATGCATCTCTTCCGTGCATTGGATTAGCTCCTGGAGCAAATGGTACTCCTGCTTTTCTTCCATCTGGTGTAGATCCTGTTTTAGAACCATAAACTACATTTGAAGTTATTGTTAATACTGATAATGTTGGATGAGCATTTCTATAACATGGATGAGAAGATAATTCTTTATATATTTTTTCTAGAATTTCTTTAGCAATATTATCAACTCTATCATCATCGTTACCATATTTAGGGTAATCTCCTTCTATTTCAAAGTCAACTGCTATTCCTTCTTCATCTCTAATTGGTTTAACTTTTGCATATTTTATTGCTGATAGTGAATCAGCAGCTACTGATAGACCTGCAACTCCGTATGCCATAAGTCTATTTACATTTGTATCATGTAATGCCATTTGACCAGCTTCATATGCATATTTATCATGCATATAGTGGATTATATTCATTGCATCACTATATATTTTTGCAACTTTTTCAAGCATTTTCCAATATGCGGCTTTAACTTTTTCGTAATCTAATACTTCATCTGTCATTTTTTCAAATCCAGGAATTACTAGATCACGTTTCATTTCGTCTATACCACCATTTATTGAATATAGTAATGATTTAGCTAAGTTACAACGTGCTCCAAAGAATTGCATGTCTTTACCAACTCGCATTGAAGATACGCAGCAAGCTATTGCATAGTCATCTCCCATTGATGGTCTCATTACATCATCATTTTCATATTGAATTGCATCAGTTTTAATACTCATTTTTGCACAATATTTTTTCCAATTTTCTGGTAAGTTTTGTGCCCATAATACTGTCATATTAGGTTCTGGTGCTGGATCAAGATTTGTTAATGTATTTAGGATTCTGTATGAAGTTTTTGTAACCATACTTTTTCCTTCTTTTGTTATACCACCTAATGAACATGTTACCCATGTTGGATCTCCTGAGAATAATTCATCATATTCTGGAGTTCTTAAGTGTCTCACAATACGTAATTTTATAACAAATTGATCTATAATTTCTTGAGCTTCTTCTTCTGTTAAAATACCTCTTTCGAAATCTCTTTGGAAATATATATCGAAGAAAGCATCAACTCTTCCTAGAGACATTGCAGCTCCATTATTTTCTTTTACTGAAGCTAAATATCCAAAGTAAGTCCATTGTACTGCTTCTTTAGCATCTTTTGCTGGCTTAGATATATCATATCCATAACTTTGAGCCATTTTTTTGATTTCATCTAATGCTCTATATTGCATTGATATTTCTTCTCTTAATCTTATAGTAGCTTCATCCATTACTGAAACTTCCATATTATCCCATTCGTTTTTCTTTTGTTCCATTAAGTAGTCAATACCATATAGAGCTATTCTACGATAATCTCCAATTATTCTACCACGTCCATAAGCATCTGGTAGACCTGTTAATAATCCAACGTGTCTTGCTACTCTTATTTCTTTTGTATATGCATCAAAAACACCTTGGTTGTGTGTTTTTCTGAATTCATTGAAGTATTTGTCAACTGTTGGATTTAGTTTATATCCATAGGCTTCAAGTTCTTGATAAACCATTCTTATACCACCATATGGATTTACTATTCTTTTTAATGGAGCATCTGTTTGTAATCCTACTATTACTTCATTATCTTTATCGATATAACCTGGAGCAAATGCATTTATACCAGACATATGGTCTACATCAATATCTAATACATGTTTTTTTAATTCTTCTTTAAGAAGTTCTTCACATTTTCCCCAAACTTTAGCAGTTTTTTCAGTTTTACCTGCTAAAAATGATTCATCTCCATCATAAGCTTTATAATTGTTTTTTATGAAATCACTAACATTGATTTCATTGGTCCAATTTCCTTCTTTAAAATCTTTCCATTGTTCCATTTATTTACCACCTTCCATGTTTATTATACCATAATGATTGATAAATATAATGCTTGTTTTTATAATATTCATATAATATAATAATAACTTAAGAATTGGGTGATATATAATGAAATTATTTAAAAATAGTTATACATCTTTTTACACTACGTTATCTAAGAAACTTTATACTATCCCTTTAAAAAGCAATTTTTTTGTTCCACAAGGAGTGTGTGCTATAGATGATACTATTCTAGTATCTTGCTATGATAGAAAAAAGATAAATAATTCTGTACTTTTTATATTTTCAAAAAATGAAGAAAAGATGGTTTTCTTAGACGGAAAAATGCACTGTGGTGGCATTTCTTATCATAAAAAGACTAATAGCTTGTTTGTGACTGGATATGGAATTGATGATAAATCGTTTGTTAATAAGTATGATGCAAGTTATATTTTAAATTTAAAAAATCTTTCCACAGTATTTGTGGATAAAGTTTTTCCTGTAGATTTAAATTGTGAATTGTATTCTACAGCTGCTAAGCATAGTTCTCCTTCTTTTTTAACTATTTATGATGATTATTTATATGTTGGTAACTTTGTAGAACAAAGCTATATTGATAAATATTCACCTATTATTAAGAAATATAAAATATTATCTACTGGAAATTTAAGTACTAAATATGAAATTATTAATAATCCTTTTAGCAATACTCAAGGTTTATGTGTTCTTGATTATAAAGGTGTTACTTATTATATATTTAGTAGATCTTTTGGAAGAAGTTCTAATTCAATTATTAACATCTGTAGATTAGTAGACAATAAATTTGATGTGTTGAATACAGTTGTTTTTCCTTCTATGCTTGAACAAATTAATACTTATTCAGGTAATTTAATAACTATATTTGAATCTTCTGCTGCTTGTTTTAAGCGTACTGCTATTTCAAAAAATGATGGTGTATATTTAATTAACTTTTCTAAATTATTAAAATGTAATGATAATTTAAAATCTTTTGTTAAAGGAAGTACTTTATTTAGTAATTCTAAAAAGGTTGATTTAGAAGGCAAAAGTGGACAAAATTAATATTATTTGGTATAATTAATACGCATGGGGCTGATTTGGTTTCGACGGGAATATGAGAGCATAGATGGCAAGTCGTAGTTTTCACGTTACGAACAAAAAAAATAAATGCAAACAAAGTAAAATCAGTATTCGCAAACATGTTTGGTGCAAATCAAGCTGTTGCTTTTGCCTAATTTAAAATAGGGAATACACTTCAGTTTATCTTTACCTAAGGGATAAATTGAGGTTCATATTATTAGGTTATGACTATCTTTTGTCTAGAAGATAGTAAGAATTATTAGACTGGTATATTACTTTTTTCGTTAACTATATAGGTAATATATAAGATTAATTAGTTAACTAAACTTGTAGAGGTTTATGTAGCTTGATTTTCGGACAGGAGTTCGATTCTCCTCAGCTCCACCAATTAATTAT
>CAMOKF010000026.1 GCA_946617625.1 uncultured Bacillota bacterium | reverse complement strand
TAGAATTTTTAAATAATAATCCTGGAAAAGGTTATTTAAAAGTTAGAGCTACTGCTGCTAATGAAGCTGTACCTATTAGTAATATTAATATTAAAGTTACTAAAAATATTGGTGATTATAAAGTTATTTTTTATGAAGGAAAAACCGATTACTCTGGTATGATTAATGATATTGTATTACCTTCTCCTAGAGGAGTCTCAAATGATGAAGTTGCTCCTGTTTTTACTGATTATAATTTAGAGGCTACTGGTTCTTCTCAAAATATTAATTTAAACTATAAAATATCTATTTGTTGTAATATTACTGTGATTCAATATATCAATATTACTCCTAAGGGATTGGAGTCTTAATATGGCTATTAAATATCCTGTAATACCTAATGTAATTACTGTTCATTTGGGTGCACCTGATTCAGCTAATAATGATGTTACTGTTCCTTTTGTTGATTATATTAGTAATGTAGCTTCTTCTGAACTATATCCTACATGGCCTATAAATTCTTTAAAAGCTAATATTCTTGCTATAGTATCTTTTACTATGAATAGAATATATAATGAATGGTACAGAAGTAAAGGATATAATTTTGATATTACTTCATCTCCAGCTTATGATCAGACTTTTATTCAAAACAGACAAATATATGAAAATATAGATAATATTGTAAGAGATGTTTTTAATGATTATATTGTGAAAAATGGTCAAGTACAACCTTACTTTTCTCAGTATTGTGATGGAAGAAAAACTACTTGTAATGGACTTTCTCAATGGGGTTCTGTTACATTAGCTAATCAAGGTAAAACTCCTTTAGAAATAATACGTTATTATTATGGTAACGATACAAGTATAAAGTATGATGCAGAAGTTGGTGACAATACTACTAGTTTTCCTGGATATAATATAGGTATGGGACAAGCCGGTAATCCTGTTAGTGCTATTCAAAGAGACTTAAACAGAATTAGAAAGAATTACCCTGCTATTCCTTTTATTGAAACTAATCTTGGTATTTATAATCAAGAAACTTTTGATGCAGTCAAAAAGTTTCAAGAAATTTTTGCTCTACCTATTACTGGTATAGTAGATAAAGCTACATGGTATAAGATAAAGTATGTATATACTAGTGTTAAAAAATTATCTGATTTATATACTGAAGGATTAAGTACAGATGAAGCTAATTTTAAATATAGAGATGTTTTAGAATATGGTGATACTGGTATTGAGGTAGAATTTATTCATTACTATTTGGATTCTATTGCCTTTTTAGATAATGATATTCCTAGACTTAAAACTAATTCTGTATATAATGATTCTACTAGAACTATGGTTACTGCTTTTCAAAGAAAATATGGTTTACCTGTTACTGGTAAATTCACATATCAAGACTTTAATGTTTTAAAAAATACATATGATAATATGCTTAAATCATTTAATAATGACTTTGTAGATGACTTATATCCTGGATATTTCTTAAGTATTGGCATGAGCGGAGATGATATTAGAAAATTACAATCTTTACTTCTAAAAATATGTTTATATGATCATTCTATTCCTGGAGTCAAAGTAAATGGTATATTTGATGAACTAACTGAGAAGTCTATAAAGAAAATACAGGATGATTATAATTTAGGTATAACTGGTATAGTTGGACCATTCTCATGGAGAAAAATAGTTGAACTTTCTAATCGATAAAAAAGAACTTTGAATATCAAAGTTCTATTTTTCTATATAATAATGTCTAATTGGAGTTAAATCATCATTTAATTCATATACTATTGGACTACCTGTTTTAATTTCTAGACTTACTACTTCTTCTTTTGATAAGTTATCTAGATATTTCATTAGTCCTCTTAAACTATTTCCATGAGCAACTATAATTACATTCTTACCTTCTTTAATAGATGGTGCAATATCAGAGTTCCAATATTCAATAACTCTTTCAATAGTATCCATTAAGTTTTCTGTAAGTGGTAGTTGTTTTTCTTCTAAATCTTTATATTTTGGATCATTACCTGGATATCTTTCATCATCTTTAGTTAATTCTGGTGGTCTTACATCAGCACTTCTTCTCCATATATGTACTTGTTCATCACCATATTTTTTTCTAGTCTCATCTTTGTTTAATCCTTGTAGTGCTCCATAGTGTCTCTCATTTAATTTATAACTATATTTAATAGGAATATTTCTTTCTCCTAATTCATCTAAAATATAATACAATGTATTATTTGCTCTTTTTAATACTGATGTGTATGCTAAATCAAATGTATATCCTTCTCTTTTTAAAGCTTTACCTGCTTCTATTGCTTCTTTTACTCCATTTTCAGATAAATCTACATCTGTCCATCCTGTAAATCTATTTTCTAGATTCCATTGACTTTCTCCATGTCTTACTATTACTAATTTCTTCATTTTCTACCCTCCTATTAAATTATAACAAATTATTTATTTTTTTGTATAGGACTTTACATTTTTATTATAGTCTCTTACTACTTTAGCTGGTATTCCTACTACTGTTGTGTTTTCTTTTACATCTTTTAAAACAACTGCTCCTGCTCCTATTTTAGCATTATCCCCTATTTTTAAATTACCTAGTACTGTTGCATTTGCTCCTATTAAGACATTATCTCCTATTGTTGGATGACGTTTACCTTTTTCTTTTCCTGTTGTACCTAAAGTAACTCCATGAAATAAAGTAACATTGTCTCCTATAATTGCTGTTTCTCCTATTACTACTCCTGTTCCATGATCTATAAATAGATTATTACCTATAGTAGCTCCGGGATGTATTTCTATACCAGTTTTTCTTTTACCAATATTTTGAATATATCTAGCTATTGTATATTTTTTCTTTTTATAAAAATAATGTGATAGTTTGTAATACATCATAATTTTAAATGTAGGATGTAGCATTGCTTCTATGTTTGTTTTTACTGATGGATCTTTTGCTTTTATTAATTTTATTTCTTTCTTTATATTTTTTATCATTTTAACACCTCTTAATATTTTATTTTTCAAATAAAAAAGTTGCACGGTAAATACCATGCAACTTATATATACTTATTATAAATCTTCTTCTTTAAAAGAATATTCCCAACCTGGTTGCCAATCCCCTGTTTTTCTCCAGTCATTAGCATTGGCTTCTTCCCATGTTATATGTTTAGTTATTACTTCTAAGGCTAGTTGAGGAGCTCTATGAGCTATAATACCTATAGTCTTACCTTTATAATTTTCATTTATATATTTTAGGAAGTCTCTTACTCTTGCTTCTACATCTTTTAGTGATTCTCCATTAGGAAAAGGATTATCTACATGTTCTTCATAAACAACTAACTTTTTATCTTCTCCATCAAAATCTCCATAATTACACTCTCTTAATCGTTTATCTGCTGTAGATTCAAATTCTGGAAACGCTAAATGAGCAGAATCAATAGCACGTTTTAGGTCGGATGTAAATAATACATCAAATTTATATGGTGTATTTTTACCTAAGTTAATTGCTTGTTCTTTACCTAATTCGTTTAATTCTACTTGTTTCCATCCGCTACATCGTTTAGATGCATTATCATATGTTGTACCATGTACATAATAAACTATTTTTGTTTCCATACTTCTTCCTCCTACATTAATTATACTATATTTTTTAAATATATCTAGTTTTTAACTCTATTTTTAATTACTAGAATCATTATATTTATATTTATATAATCTACTAGGTCTATGTCCTATATTTGTTTCATATTTATCCGTTTCTTCTACTTTATCTTTTATTATTCTTCTAAAAGCTGGATCTAGAAGTTTTTTACATAATATTACTTCATATACTTGTTGTAATTCTTTTAATGTAAAATATTTAGGCATCATATTAAATACTATATCAGTATAATTAATTTTATTTCTTAATCTTTCTATTCCACTTACAATTACTATGTCATGATCAAATGCTACTTCATTATTATCCAATCCGATATATTTATATTTTGAAGTAGTTTTATCTACTAACTCTTTTTTTACTTTTATTATTATATTATCTACTCCATTATTTAGTTCAATGCTTACTACATTATCTTTTTCTTCTAATTTAGTTATATCAAACCATTTAGCTTTATCATTAATTATATTTGTTACTTTATTTTTATCTATTAATCCTATATATGAAGTTGATATTATTCTCATTCTAGGATCTCTATTAATTGAATCAAATGTATATAATTGTTCTAGATATATATTTTCTAAATTAGTTTCACTTTTTAATACTCTATTAGCACAATCTTCTAATGTTTCATTATTTGGATCTATAAATCCTCCAGGTAAGCACCATCTATCTTTATATGGGTATTCTTCTCTTTTAACTAAAAGAATACTCATTTTCTTTTGATTATTTTTTCTATAATCAGTTTTTTCTTCATTAGATATACTAATCAATAATATATCTGCAGTAATAGATAATTTTTCATATATAGAAGAATCATAGTCTTTTAAAAAATCTTCTTCACTTTTATACATTTTTATACCTCATACAAATGATTATTTCTTATATATTCATATACTTTATCATCTAAATAATCTTTACTTAAATTATTTCTTATTTCTGTTGATGAAATATTTATTGGTTTAAAACCTTTAACTATTATAAAATTATTTGTATGAAATCTTTTTATATATTCTTCTACATTTGTTTTATCTCTTTGTAATACTAATATTTTATAATTTAATAATTCTTCTACATGGTCCCATAAGTGAAATTTTAATACATTGTCTGAACCTATTATTAAATATAACTCATCATTTGTATAATCTTTTTTTAAACTATCTAATACTTGATATGTATATTTATAATCATGATGTTTTGTATCTACTATTATATTTTTATTTTCGTAATATCTTAACATATCTATTCTTTTATCTACATCAATTAAATCTTGTTTATCCCAATAATTAGGTGTTGCTATTAACAATACTTTATCGACATATTTATTTTTTAGTAAATAGTTTACTACATGAATATGTCCTTTATGTATTGGATTAAAGCTACCTACATATACTCCTATTTTCATTTCTTATACTCCGGTATATTAAATTTATGTTGATTTATTTTATGTAGATATTCTATTCTTTCTTTTATTTTTTCATCTATTTCTTCATTATTAAGATATTTTTCTATATCAGAATATTTTACTTCTAATTTTTCTTCATCTGTTAGATTAGATAAACCATCACTAGGAGTTTTATATAATACTTTTTCTGGCACTTTTAAGTATTCTCCTATTTTTATTACTTCGGATACAGTTAAATCACTTATTACTCTTATATCTGAAACTGAGTCTCCTCCTTTAGTAAAGTATCCTACATATAATTCTAATTTATTACTTGTACCTGCAACTATATAAGTACCATTTTTTATTTTAGAATATGCGGCTGCTAAATAATATAGGGTACTCATTCTTATTCTAGGTTTAATATTTATATCAGAATCTAATAAATATTTTTCATCTATATTTATTTCTTCTTTGAATGATTTAAACATATTAGATAAATCTACATTTATTAATTCAAATCCATAGAAGTCACTAATTAGTTTGGCATCTAATCTATCTTCATCTTTAGAATTACATGGCATTGTTACTCCTAGTACATTTTCACTACCTATAGCTTTGCTAAATAGTGCTGCTACTACTGCTGAGTCTTTACCTCCACTTATTCCTATAACTACTCCTTTAATATTATTTTTACTATAATAATCTCTAATAAAATCTATTATCTTTTCTGTTTCTTTTTTAGCATCAAACATATTATTCTCCTTTAGTATGTTCCTCAATTAACTTTTTCTTTAAATTTAAAAGTTTTTCTGATAAATCTACATAGTACTCATGAGGATTTTCTAATCTTTTAATTTCTGGATATAGAGTATTCATTTCTTCCATACAATATTTTTGTCTTTCAAATACGTCTCTAACTTTATATATTTGTTTTCCGTTTTCAAATATTTTAACTTGTAATTCTTTATAATAATAATTATTTATTTTTTTTCTTTTCCATTCTTCTAATGGATTTATTAATTCATACTCATTATTACTTATTACTTCATCTTTTAAAGCTATTAAGTCTCCTAAAGCATAATTAGTTTCTTTATCATAAAACCTTATTAATTTTTTTAAACCGGGATTGATTGTTTTCACTGTATCATTTGATACTTTTAGTCTAGGTATATATTCATTATTATCTTTTACTGCTACTAGTTTATATACACCATCTACTCTTTCTTTAGAGGCTGCTATATTATCTCCTACTCCTAATGTATCAAATTGTGCTCCTTGATTTATTAATGAAGTAATTGTATGTTCATCTAATCCATTTGATAAGCATATTTTAGCATCTTTGTATCCTGCCTCATCTAGTAGTTTTCTTGCTTCTTTTGATAAATATGCTAAGTCTCCACTATCTATTCTTATTCCCTTAAATGGTATATTGTTAGGTTTTAGATAATTATCTGCTACCCATATAGCATTAGGTACTCCACTTTTTAATGTATCATATGTATCTACTAAGAATAGGCAGTTTTGAGGATTACTCTTAGCAAACTCTAAAAAAGCTTTTTTCTCATCATTATAGAATGTTACTAATGAATGAGCCATTGTTCCTAAGGCATTTATTCCTAACTCCTGTGCTGTTTTAACGTTTGATGTTCCGCTACATCCTCCAACAATTGCATATTTACTAGCTTCAAAAGCTGAAGCTGTTCCTCTTGCTCTTCTTGCTCCAAACTCCATGACACTTCTTCCTTCTGCTGCTTCTGTAATTCTTTTTGAAGCTGTTGTTACTAATGATGCATGATTAAAGTGTGATAGAATTGCTGTTTCTATTAATTGAGCTTCTATTATTTTACTTTTTACTGTTATTATTGGTTCATTTGGAAATATAGGAGTTCCATCTAATACTGAGTAAATATCTCCTGTAAATTTTAAATTACTTAAATAATCTAAATATTCTTCACTATAATTATTAGTACTTCTTAGATATTCTATATCTTCTTTATCAAAATGAAAGTTATTAATATAATCAATTATATTATCTAATCCACCTGATATTGTGTATCCACCATTAAATGGGTTCCTTCTAAAGAAAACATCAAATACTACTTCTGTATCTTTTACTCCTGCATTAAAATAAGTTTGTCCCATCTTTAATTCATAGTCATCCACTAGCATTGTATCATTTATTTTTTTCATTATTTGCCTCCATATTTTTTTACTATTTCTATTCCATTATTCTTCATATCAGTTAAAGCTCTTCTACTTTCTTCTTCTCTATTATGGAGTGATGAATCATAAGTATCTATTCCTGATTCATCAACTATTACTTTGATATTTCTATTTTCTTGATCAAATAAATTTCTTAGTGTAATTGCTCCATTTTTTATACAAATGTCAGTTAAACATCCATTTAGTATAACTTCTTCTAATGATTTCATTCTTCTTATATCATCTAAAAAATTAGGAGCAAAGACAAAATTGGTAGAATTCTTTAAATACGTTATTCCACACTCTTCATATTCTTTTAACTCATCTATTAGTTCTGACTCTTTACTATTTTCTATACAATGAGGTGGAAATGTATTAAACTCAATTGCTTCTTTATTATGTGAATCTCTTACAAAGAATACACATGAATCTTTATCATTAATAAATTCTTCAATTAATTCTTTATTACGTGGTATTATTCTTTCTATTGATTTTGCTGCTAATGTTCCTTCTTTTACAAAACCATTTACCATGTCAACTATTACTAGTAGTCTTTTTATTTCTTTTAGTTTATCAATCTTTTCTCTATTTACTCTCATATTATCTCCATCTTATTAACATTTTATTAATATCATTTTATATCCATAAAATTAGTAAGTCAATACACTTATTAATATTTTGTTAAAAAGAAAATAAGTTGACTTAACAACTTATTTTAATATGTCTTCTAATTCTTGTTTTGATCTTAATCCTACAACTTTTTCTTTTAGTTTTCCTTTGTCAAATATTAATAATGTTGGAATAGACATTATGCCATATTCTTTTGGTATCTCTTCACTTATTGTATCTATATCTAATTTGTAAAATTCATATTCTTTATTTTCATTAGATATTTCTTCTACTATTGGTGCTAACATTTTACATGGTCCACACCAATTAGCGAAGCAATCTATTAATACTTTTTTATCACTTTCTACAATACCTTTAAATTCTTCTTCTTTTATTTCTTTTACCATTACTTATCTTTCCCTTCTTTTATTGCAATTGTTGCAGCAATTGATCCATCTGAAACTGCTGTAGTTAATTGTCTTAATACTTTTTCTCTTGTATCTCCTGCTACGTATATTCCTTCAGTACTAGTATGTACTCCATCTTCTGATATAATGTATCCTTTATCATTTAACTCTACTACGTTATTAAATATAGCATTCTTTGGATCTTGACCTACAGCAATGAATATACCACTTACATTAATTGTTTTTCTTTCATTAGAAGTATTTTCTACCTCTATACTTTCTACTTTATCTTCGCCATTTATTTTTACTACATTACTATTTAACACTAGTTCAACATTCTTCTTATTTTTTAATTCTTCTACTTTTTTAGGTTCTCCTCTAAATTCTTCTCTTCTATGTATTAAATAAACTTTGTTTACTATATCTGATAAATATAAAGCATCTGCTATTGCAGTGTTTCCTCCTCCTACTACTGCAACATCCATTCCTTTAAAGAAGTTTCCATCACATGTTGCACAATATGATACTCCTTTTCCAATAAATTTATTTTCACCATCAATATTTAGTTTTCTATTTTCTGCTCCAGTAGCTATTATAACACTTTTAGCTTTATATTTATCTTTATTAGTTATTACAGTTTTATCTTTTTCTACTCTTAATACTGTTTCATATTTTATTTCTGCTCCTAATTTTTTTACTTGATTATAAAGTGTAGTTGCATAATCAAATCCTGATACTTCTTCTATTCCAGGATAGTTAACTATTTTACTAGCATTAATAATTTGTCCACCGAATGTTTTAGCTTCAAATATAATTATTTTTTTATTTGCTCTTAGTGCATATAATGCTGCAGTTAGTCCTGCAGGACCTGCTCCTATAATAATAATGTCATACATACTATTAGCCTCCTTTTTTGTTTCTCTATTTAAATTGTATGTAATATATTTTTTTTAGTCAATAAAAAAGAATGTTTATTCATTCTTTCTTCCGCAAGTTGGACAATAATTAGTTTCAACTTTAGTACCACAATTTGAGCAATAATTATCTTTATATTTAAACTTTCTTGGTATATTAGATATTCTTTTTATTTTTTTAATTGCATAAATATATAAAAGAACTACAAATATTAAGAATAATAATAAGTATATAATACTTTCTAGTGATAATAAGTAATCAAATGTTCCATGTAATAATGTTGGAACTATTATTGATAGATACTTATTTTTCTTTTCTAAACTTTCATTATTATTTATTGAAGATATTTTAGCTAGTCCTAAGTAATATCCCATAAATACTCCAAAAAATGTATGTCCTGGAACTGATAGAACTGCTCTTATTATTCCCACATATACACCTTTGCTCATTACATATAAAATATTTTCTATACAGGCAAAACCTAAAGATACAAATGTCGAATAGACTATCATATCATACATCTCATCAAATTCATTTTCATGGTATGAAACTAAATATACCATTATCCATTTAGAGAATTCTTCTACTAATCCAACTCCTATATATATGCTTATAAATAATTGGATGAAAGATAAATCTTTTGTTATTTTAAAAATTGGAGATGCAGCTTCTAATATTCCTGATATTATTAGTGTTAATATTACTGAGAGAATCCCTGAAAGAAATAATTTAAACAATAGTTTTGCAGGTTCTTTATTCTTGTCATTTATATAAATTATTATAGCTAGTACTATAACTGGTAATACTGATATTATTAGAGAATACATTATTTATCTTGCTTCTTTTCTTTTTTAATATATTTCATTGAGATTAATATAAAACCTACTAGAGTGGAACCTAATACTATTATAGTTGCTGGTAAAACAACTAACATATAATGTAATCTATCAATAGCTGGAGCCTCTCCATAAAATGCTCCTATTACGTCATATGTTCCATATGATATTATACTAGATAATAATAAGACTATAATTATTCCAAAAATAATTGTTTTACTTTTACTTAATACTATTTCTTTACTTTTCATAATACACCTCTACTATAGTTTAATTATACTTTTATTTGTTTTTTATGTAAAGAAAAAAGGATACTTACGTATCCTATCTTATTCTATTATTATTCTTTCTATCTAGTGCTTCTTGATAATCAAGATATTGATCAACTAAATTAGTTATTTTATTGCCATAAACTCCTTTTTTTGTTGCTCCAGCAGTATTGGCTACATTCATTGCTAATGATGCTGCTGTTGCTGCTCCAAATAAAGGTGCTGTAATATTATTTGGTAATTCATTTATTAAATTAACTTTTTCTATAGACATTTTAGCTAATTCTTCTCCAAGTTCTGTTGTTTCAATCATAGCTCTATTCATGTTAGTAATAGCATCAGGATTTGCTACTATATAATTCATAGCATCTTGAATTCCAGCTAAATCAAATTGCGAATGATCTCTAGCATAATTATTTAAATGTGGAATTGCATCATTTACTACTGTTCTTAATGTTGTTTGTGAGTTCTTAGAAATCTCTCCTAAAGCTTCAATTGCTTGTTGTCCATTAAGTTGTCCTGTACTATATTTAGTTGTTACATCTGCTATAGCATTTTTAGTATTATTATAGAAATCAACATAACTTCCTTGAGCTATACTTCTAGCATCATAATAACTCTTAGTTCCTACTGACCATCCTCCATGTACTTCTGAAGATTGGTCTAGAGCTTTTCTTTCTAATACATTAGATATATTTAGAGAGTCTTGATAATTCTCTGCTTTCATACCTTCCATATAAGCTCGTTTCTTATTAGAAATAATATTACCAGTATTATTTACTGATTCCATTACTTTTTCATTGTGAGCATTTACTTCATCAATTTGTTTTTGATAATCAGTTTTAACTTTACTTGCATTAATTGCATTAAATGCTGTTACTGTTGCTCCAACTACTGCTATTGTTGTAAATATATCTCTTAGGAATGGGTCATTTCTATAATCTAATGATTCTACTAATGGAGAATAATACTTCTTACCTGTTGATCTTTTGCCAACTATACTATTCTCAATTTTAGTATTTTTACTTAATAAAGTTTCATTAGCTATAAATATTCTTAGAGCCATTTCATCATTACCATCTTGAATTGCTCTTTTTTCTGCTTTTTCATACTTAGCTTCTTTTTCTAGTAATTCAACATCTAAATCATGATCTTTAGCAAATCTTCTTCCTACATATGACATTTTTGAGTCTGTTGCTCTTAAGTTTTCACTAAATCCATGTAGACCACTTGAAAGTAGAGTTTTTGCTTCATCGTAATCTTTTCTAATTGATGCTACTTCTTCTGCTTTACCTTTTAAAATATTAGCTCTATATAATTTTAAATTTTCTCTTACTTCATCTTTTGTTTCTCTACTTCTAATCATAGAATCAATTGTATCCATTTCTTTCATAGTATTGAATAAATCTTGATACTTAGATTCTAATCCTTTATTTATATTATTAACTTTTTCAAAGACAAATCTATTTATTCTTTCATTTATAAGTAAATTAATTCCTGTTCCAAATCTTTCTTCTCTAGCATGGTTACCATATTCTTTAAATAGAATCATTAAGTCTTTTTCACTTAATTTATCTAATCTATCTTTTATAGTTTCCATTCTCCTTTTTGCTTCTTCACGATATGTTATTCTACCAATAAATTTTCTTACAGTTTGAATTGGTAACTTAATAATAGCTGGTACTACATGTACTACATTGTATAAATAATTACCAGAATGTAATTCATTTTTAAATTCTTCTGTTACCTTTATATTTGCAGCTCTATATCTTTGTCCATCTTTTTTCTTAGGAGTAAGTCCTTCTACTAGTTTAGCAATAACTGTTTTATATCCATAATCTTCTTCTATAGATTTTTCTTCTTTTTTAGATATTTCGTCAAGCTTATTATTAATATTATTTAATATACTATTAGTATTTATATCTTCATTATTTAAATCTTTAACAATAATTGGTGTTTCACTAGGTAATGCTTTCTTAGTTGCTCTTTTATTCTGTTCTTGCTTTTCACGTACTAATTCATTTAATACTTTTTGTTTTCTATTAGATATTTCATCTTCTGATATTAATGATAACTTATCTCTTTTTTCTTTTAAGTCTTTTAATCCATATCTATTAAATAATTTTTCTAATTTATCTCTTTTTTCTACACTAGCTTTTATATTTGCATAGTCATCTGGACTTATATTAACTTCTCTTGATTCTTTTAATATAAGTTTTCTGTTTTCTATTTTTTTATTTAATGAATTATTTAGATTTTCTAACTCTCTTTTTCTTTTCTTTGCAGAATCAAGTAATTCTTTTTGAGCTATCTTTTTAATCATATATTTTTCATTAAAACTATCTAATTCTTCTTCTGTTGTAAATGGTCCTTTTTCTTCTCTTTCTATTCTTTCTTCATTAAAGATATTCATAATATTTTCATTATACTTATTAATTCTATCGTTAGCACTATTAAGCATAATATTTGTTACTCGTTGTTCTTCTTCTAAATCTGCTAATTCTTTATCTTCTAGTTGTCCATTCATCACTTGATATTCAGTTTTTATTTCTTCTTTTAATTTTTCAGGTAGATTAGATTTTACTTTTTCATTTATTACTTCTTGTCTTTTTATTATTTCATTAGCTATTTTTTCTCTATATAAATGATTATCTTCCGCATTATACATTTTATTTAAATACTTTATATCATTCATATAATTCTTAGATAAATCATAATTAGCTAATAATTCTTGATCACGTCTAATAGACTTTTGTATTCTATCAATTCTATCTTGAATTGATGCTTCTTCTTTCTTATAATTTTCTTCACTCCATGCACGTCTTGACATATATAGAGCTCTTTTTTCTAAATTTAATCTATCTAACTCTCTTTTATTATTCTTTATCTTTAATTGTAAATCTTCATAATATGTTGCCATTTATAACACCTCTATTTGCTTTGTCTTTCAATTTCTTCTAAGACGTCATGAACCATAGATAGTTCATCTTCATCAGTAATACTTTCTAATACACTTGTTCCTAATACTGGATCAAATGATGATACATAAATATTTTTTCTACCATTTTCTCCAATACTATTATCTGTATATCCTATATATCCTTTATTTGTATCTTCAGAATCAAATGTAAATAGTACATCACATTCTACTTCTTCACCGTCTTTTAAAATTACTATTTTTTCATTCTCCATTTTATTCTTTTGCACCTCTTTAAAAAATCATTCATAGGGTATCACAAACTAGTAAAAAAGTCAATAAATTAGACCTCTTTAACTTATTACTTTGATTGTTAATAGCTTCTTATTCTCAGTCTTTTTATTGGCTTTTATTTTTAATGTATAAATATCTTCTTGCTCTTCTTTAGCTTTCAATTTATTATCTAAAATAATATTATTTTCTGGTAGTATATTGTCTTTACCATTATTCTTATAGACTTCTACTTCAATACCATCTTCATATACTAATTGTAGTCCATAAATTACTTCTTCATCATTTATACTCTTATCCTTGTTATTAGCAACTTTAAATGAATAATCTCTAGTATCTCCTTTTTTCATATTAGCTATATCTACACTTATTTCATTATTAGTTTGTTCTCCAAGTACAGGTATTGTAATCATAGTATGAACTTGTTCCTTTTCTAACTTACTTTGTTTTATAGCTTTAACAGTTAAGAAAATATTTAATATAACAAGTAATATTAGAACTATTACTAAAATAATATCAGTTTTATCCATATTTATTTTTATTTTTTTTCTTGCCTTTTTAGGCTTTTTTTCTTTTACTTTGACTACTTTTTCTTTAACTTTTACTTCTTTTTCATCTTCTAATTCTAATTTTTTTGTTTTCTTTTTCTTTTTATCTATAAATGGATCAAAATCTTTTTCAGCTCTTATGTTTTTTTTCATAGATACTTCACTCCTTGATATTTGTGTATTATATCACTTTATCTTTTTAATTTATAGCTTTCTTTAATCTTTTTTCTATTAAAGGCTTTAATTGATCTGATTTTTCTTTTGTTATTTCTTTTTCAAAGACTACTTCATTAATATCTTCTTCTATTTTTGGCTTTTTATTAATAGTGTTTTCAACATTAATAGTTCCAGATAAATAAATAATATTATTCTTCTTATATGTAATATTAGTTAATACTGTACTATCATAACTATTATTCTTTTTATTTAATACTTTGTAATTAATGTTTAAATTAATATCTGTTACTTTATCATTAAATTCGAATACTAGATTTATTCTTTCTCTATTAGTATCTAGTTCTAATTTA
>CAMOKF010000025.1 GCA_946617625.1 uncultured Bacillota bacterium | reverse complement strand
TTATTTATTATTCCTTTAGTTGATCAATATCATATTTCTTATTTAATTATTAGTACTTTATTTATTTTTATTAATAGATTAAATATAGAAAGATATTATAAATCTTTTATAGTTATTGATATTGTTATAATTTGTTTATGGAGTATTATCGCTTTTAATTATAGTGATTTTAGATTTGTTAGTTATAATAATTATCCTTTTAGATATTTCTCTAGTGATTGGAAAAGTAATTATGATGGAATAGATAAGTTTATTAAGAAAAATGATAATACTATTTTATTTTTATTAGGAACTGAGAATTATTTCTATAAAATAACTAATAATAAGAAAATAACTTATTTTGATTTACCAAATTATGGTAATTATGGTTATGATGGATATAATACTATGAAAGAGAGAATAGATAGTTTAAATAATACTTATTTTATAATAAATAGAAGCGCTTTTGTTAATAAAGACTTTAATCAACAATATTATAAAGAGTTAGTTAGTCATATAACTAAGTTTAAGTATATAAAAAATATTAATAATTATGAGGTTTATTATAAGGAATAATCTTATTAATTCTTTTCTTTTTAAATTTCTTATTGTATAATAAAAAAAGAATAGGAGATGTATTTGATGAGTGAATTTTATACTGGTTTAGAATTAGGCACTGATAGTGTAAAATTAGTTGTTACTGAGAAAAAAGATGATAAATATAATGTTTTAGCAGCAACTAGTTGTATTTCTAATGGTATAAAAAATGGTCAAGTAGTTGATATTAAAGCTTGTGCTAATAGTATAAAATCATGTATTAATCAAGTTGAAGAGATGCTTGATTTTCAAATTAAGAAAGTTATTGCTGCTTTATCTCCAACTAATTGTAAAATGGATATTGTTGTTGGAAATTGTGATGTGGAAAATCCATCTTCTATTGTTGGTAGTGATATTAGTAAAGTTTTGAATGATGCTATCAAGGGTTATAATAATGAAGGATATGAGATAGTAACTGTAACTCCAATTACTTTTACTGTTGATGATAATGATAATATAAAAGATCCTAAAGGAATGAGTGGTAGTGTTTTAGAAGCTAAAGTAGTTGTTTCTAGTATTCCTAAAGAATCTTTATACAAAGCTTTAGAGGCAATTAAAATAGCTGGACTAATTACTATTGATGTTGCTTTTACTTCTACTGGAGACTATTTTTCTTCTTTAGATAATGTTTTAGATAATAGTGTAGGAGCAATTATTAATATTGGTGAGACTTCTACTAATGTTTCTGTTTTTAATAAAGGAATTCAAATAAAACATTCATTACTTCCTGTTGGCAGTTTAAATGTTGATAAGGATTTATCTTATATTTTTCAGATTGAACTTAGTGATTCTAGAAAGATTAAAGAGTGCTTTGCATTAGCTTCTGTTGATTATGCTGATGAGACTGAGAAAATTGAGATTGTTCGTAAAGATGGAGAGAAAAGAGAAATAAATCAAATTGGAGTTTCTAAAGTTGTAGAAGCAAGGATTAGTGAAATTTTAAAACTTTCTAAAAATGAAATAAAAAACTTAACAAATAGAGAAATTAGTTATATAATTGTAACAGGTGGATTGAGCGAGCTTCAGGGATTTGATTATCTAGTAGATAATGAATTTAATGGACTTGCTAAGGTTTGTAGAATTTCTACTATTGGTTTAAGACACAATAAGTATAGTAGTGCTTTTGGTGTCACTAAATATTTTGACGATAAACTTACTTTAAGAGGTAAGTCTTATAATATGATAGATGAAGATGATAAAGAAACTTTAACATCTACTGAGAATAAACTAAGTGATTACGATATTTTTGGAAATGTCTATGGTCATTTATTTGATTAAGGAGGACAAGTTATGTTAGGCGGATTAGAAATGGATCAATTAGCTAAGATTAAAGTCATTGGTGTTGGTGGCGGAGGAGGAAACGCTATTAACAGAATGGTTGAATCTGGTGTTAAAGGTGTAGAGTTTATAGCTGCAAATACAGATTTACAAGTACTAAATTCTTCTAAAGCTGATGTTAAAATCCAAATTGGTTCTAATCTTACTGATGGGTTAGGTGCTGGTGCTAGACCTGAAATAGGTAAAGAAGCTGCACTTGAATCAAAGAAAGAAATAGAAGATGCACTAGTTGGTGCTGATATGATATTTATTACTGCTGGTATGGGTGGTGGAACTGGTACAGGTGCTGCTCCTATTATTGCAGAAATAGCACAAGGATTAGGTGCTTTAACAGTAGCTATAGTTACTAAGCCATTTTCTTTTGAAGGAAAAAGAAGAATGGATAATGCTTTAGCTGGAATTGAAGAATTAAGAAAACATGTTGATACTTTAATTACAATTCCTAATGATAGATTAAGAGAAATCATTGATAAAACTACTCCTATGATTGAAGCATTTAAAGAAGTAGATAATGTTCTACGTCGTAGTGTTCAATCAATTTCAGATTTAATTGCTGTTGTAGGTTTAGTTAACCTTGACTTTGCAGATGTTAAAGCTGTTATGGAGAAGAGTGGTCATGCTATTATTGGTATAGGTATTGGTATGGGAGAAGAAAGAGCAATTGAAGCTGCTAAACAAGCTGTTTCATCACCACTTCTTGAAATTCCAATTACCGGTGCAACTGATGCCATTATTAATATAACTGGTGGAGTTAACTTAACATTATTTGAAGCAGAACAAGCTGCTGAAGTAGTTAGAGCTGCATCTGGTACAGATATTAATACAATATTTGGATCAGTTATTAATGAAAACTTATCAGATGAAGTAATAGTTACAGTTATTGCTACTGGATTTGATAAAGCTAAAAAATTACAAGAACAAAGAGAAAAAGAAAAGTTAGCTGTTCCTGTAGTTGAAGAACAATCTCAACCAACTAGAAGAGTGTCTAGGGATAGTTATAATACAGAGGTACTTGATAATAAATCTGATTCAGTTGAAAGTAAATATGAGTTACCTCCATTCTTAAGAGATAATTTATAAAAACAAAAGTAGACTTAGTAGTCTACTTTTTTTGTTATTAATGATATAATTATTGTAGGTGATTATATGAAACATAGGAATAATATTATAATTGTGTTTGTATTACTATTAATTATAAGTATTGGTTTTTCTGTATTATCTAGTAATCTTAACATTATAGGTAATTCTTTAGTAAAATCAAATAGTTGGGATATACATTTTGAAAATGTTCAAGTTAAAGAAGGCAGTGTAAATGCTCCAACTCCACAAATAAATGCTAGTGGTAATCAAGTAACATTTAATATAACTTTGAATAATATTGATGATTATTATGAATTCTATGTTGATGTAGTTAATGATGGTACTATTGATGGTATGATTGATTTAATTGATTATCCTGATTTAACTGAAACAGAGGAAAGTTTTTTAGATTATACTTTCACTTATGTTGATGGTGGTAATATTTCGAGAAAAGATCTGTTAACTGCTGGAAATAGTTTAACTATTTTAGTAAGAGTAAATTATAAGGAAAATGGTGCACTACCAGAAAATGATTATAATAGTATTAATTTGTCATTTTCCATTGATTATATTCAAGCTGACGATAGAGCTGAACCAATAAGATTAGTTAAAGTCGAAAAACATCATGATTCTATAGTTGGTTCAATATATGCTGTTGGTTCTGAACAGTTTTATTTAATAAATGATGATTTTTCTTCTGGCTCTGCTATATTATTAGCTAAACATAATTTATATGTTGGTCAAGTAATACAAAATCATCAATATGTTAGGGATATAGTATCAAATGAACCTGGTTATGGTCTTCAAAGCCCTAATACTATTTATGATGATGCTACTGATACTTTTATTGGTGGTATTGATTTTGCACAAAGAGTTTATTGGAATGATATTTCTGGTAATTTATTGGATAAATATAATTTACCGGATAATTCTTATTCAAATTATGATAATACTATGTATGACAATTTAGTATATGATAAAGATTTAACTGTAGCCCCTGCTTTTCAGACTAATCATTTTATGACTTGGGATGATACTAGTAATTATTCGATTGCTTATTATGTAGAACCTTATTTAATAAAATTAGAAAATTTAGGATTACATGATAGTACAATTAGATTGTTAACATATAGAGAAGCTTATAATTTATTTTTAAGCCATAGAGATATTCTTTTTAATGATCATACTTTGTTTTGGTTAGGTTCTGCTTACTTTGGAAATATTTATTATATTTCTTGTTTTGTTAAAGATGATTTTGATATACCAGTTACTAATCCGATTCCTTCTGCTGATCCAATACAAAACTCTTCTATTGGGGTTAGACCTGTTATAGTTTTACCTGCAAATTCTTTACCTGAAATTCCAGCAGATTAAAAAAGTAGACTTAGTAGTCTACTTTTTTTGTTATTAATGATATAATTATTGTAGGTGATTATATGAAACATAGGAATAATATTATAATTGTGTTTGTATTACTATTAATTATAAGTATTGGTTTTTCTGTATTATCTAGTAATCTTAACATTATAGGTAATTCTTTAGTAAAATCAAATAGTTGGGATATACATTTTGAAAATGTTCAAGTTAAAGAAGGCAGTGTAAATGCTCCAACTCCACAAATAAATGCTAGTGGTAATCAAGTAACATTTAATATAACTTTGAATAATATTGATGATTATTATGAATTCTATGTTGATGTAGTTAATGATGGTACTATTGATGGTATGATTGATACTTATACATTATCTCAATTAACTAGTGAGCAACAAAGATATTTGGATTTTTATGTTAAATATAAAAATGGTATAGAATTAGAACAGAATCAGATGGTAAAAACTAATCAAAGTGTTACATATAAAGTATATGTTGGATATAAGAAAAATATGGATTCAGAAGATTTACCGGATGCTGATGCGAATAATATTAATCTATCTTTAGAAGTTAACTATGTACAATCTAATGAAAATGGAGTTGAAATACCTAATGAATTGAAATTGGTATTTCATAGATATGGTTACAATCCTTCAACTGGAAAGTTTGATGTTCCTGCTTATTTAATAAAGAGTTATCTTACTCAAAAATCATGTATAGATAATGATTTGGCTATAATGAACTGTGAAAGAACTAATGTTACGGATTTGGATATTGATTCTTATACTGAATTTGTTTCTGATAATTTGCAAACATTAAAACAAGCCCAGTTGATTTCTTATACTAGTTATAATGAAGATGAATATATATCTAATTCACTTTTTAAAAATCCATCTGTTGATAAATCTTATGGATTATATATGATAAAAAATCCTGAAAGTTATAATGGAGAGAAAAATTATGAAGATATGTATGAGTTTCACAAGATTTATAATAAAGAGGATGAGAATTATGAATATACCTATGAACTAGATGATAATTATTTTAATAAGTTATTTCAATATTCTAAGAATGGTGAAGTTCATATATATCCTGTACCATAAAAAAATAGTCCCAAAGGACTATTTTTTAATTGGTTACTATTGTTCCTATTTCTTCACCTATAATAATCCTTTTTAAAATATTTTTTTTGTTAACGTTAAAAACATGTATTGGAATATTTTCATCCATACATAAACTTGTAGCTGTTGAATCCATTACATGTAATCCTTTATTTAATACATCAATATATTTTAATTGTTTAAATAATTTGGCATTTTTATATTTATTTGGATCTTTATCATAAACGCCATCAACTTTAGTTGCTTTAATTAATACATCTGCTTTTATCTCAGCTGCTCTTAGAGCTGCTGCTGTATCAGTAGAGAAGAATGGGCTACCTGTTCCACATCCAAATACTACTATTCTTCCTTTTTCTAAATGACGAATAGCTCTATCTTTTATATAGAACTCAGCTATTTGTCTCATTTCAACTCCTGTTTGAACTCTTACTGGTACATTTAATTGTTTGAAAGCATCTCCTAGAGCTAATGCATTCATTACTGTTCCCATCATTCCAATATAGTCTGATGTAGCTCTGTCCATATATTCATTAGATTTACCTCTCCAGAAGTTTCCTCCTCCAACTACTATTCCTATTTCTATACCTAATTCAGCACATTCTTTAATTTCACTAGCTAGATCTAATACTTTTTCAAAGTCTATTCCTGTACCTTTTGAACCAGCTAATACTTCTCCACTAAGTTTTAGTAGAATTCTCTTATATTTCATTTTTTCATCTCCTTTTAGTATAGGATAACATAATTTGATATTTTATAATACTTTTTTTGTTATGTTTGTTTGACAATATATATTTGATGTGCTATAATCTTTGATGTTTGAAGCCTCATGCTCAAACCGCATTGAAAAGGTAAAAACGTGTTTACGTACCTTAAAAGCGAGTCTTAAGTTAAATAAAGGAGGTATAATGATGAACGCTGTAGTTAAAGTTGGTGGAAAACAATATTACGTTACTGAAGGTTCTGAAATTTTCGTAGAAAAATTAAATGCTAATTCAGGTGATGTTGTTCGTTTCGATCAAGTATTAATGCTTGATTCTAAAGTAGGAAACCCTTATCTTACTAATGTTACTGTTGAAGGTGAAGTCCTAAAAAATGGTAAAAATAAGAAAATCAGAGTTTTCAAATATAAGTCTAAAGATAGATCTAATCGTCATACTCAAGGTCATAGACAACCATATACTAAGATTAGAATTACAAAAATTAATGGTTAATATATGATAACAGTATCGATTAATAAAGAAAGTGCTAAGTATAAAAAAATATCTGTTTTAGGTCATGCTTTATATGATGACTATGGGAAAGATATTGTATGTAGTGCAGTAAGTAGTATAGTAACTACTACTGTTAATGGAGTACTTGCACTTAATAAACAAAGTCTAAGCTACTTAGTTAGTAAAAAGGGTATGACAATTACAATTAAAAGTGATGATAGTACTACACAAATACTAATTGGAAACATGGTTAGTCTTTTAAAAGAGTTGGAGAAACAATATCCAGCTAATATTGAAGTAAAGTAAGGAGGAGAATTATGAAATTTTTAAAATTAGATATACAATTATTTGCTCATCATAAAGGGCAAGGATCAACATCTAATGGTCGTGATTCTGCAGGACGTAGACTTGGAGCTAAAGCAGCTGATGGTCAATTTGTAACAGCTGGTTCAATTATATATCGTCAAAGAGGAACTAAAATATTCCCAGGAAATAATGTTCGTCGTGGTAACGATGATACTTTATATTCTACTATTGACGGAGTAGTTAAATTTGAACGTTTAGGAAGAGATAAAAGACAAGCATCTGTATACGTAGCAGAATAGTTAATTAGTTTGATAAAGCCCTTTTGGGCTTTTTTATTTTATGTTATACTTTTTTAGGAGGGGATTTAAATGTTTGTAGATGAGGTAGAGATTAAAGTAGAAGCTGGTAATGGTGGAGATGGATGTACTGCATTTAGACGTGAAAAGTTTGTAGAAATGGGTGGACCTTATGGTGGTAATGGAGGACATGGTTCTGATATTATCTTTAAGGTTGATGAAGGCCTTCATACATTATTAGATTTAAGATATCAAAAAACTATTAAAGGTAGTAATGGTGAAAATGGTAAAGGTAAAAATCAACATGGAAAAGGTGCTGAACCATTAATAGTTAAAGTACCTCAAGGTACTGTTGTTACTGATTTAGATACTGGTTTAGTAATTGCTGATTTATCACATAAAGATCAAGAAGAGTTAATTGCTAAAGGTGGTAGAGGTGGTAGAGGAAATACTGCTTTTAAAACTCAAACTAATACTGCACCTGATTATTCAGAAAGAGGAGAAGAAGGGGAACATAAAACTCTAAAAGTAGAAGTTAAAATGTTAGCAGATGTTGGTTTAGTTGGATTACCTAGTGTTGGAAAGAGTACTATAATTTCATGTGTATCTAAATCAAAACCTAAGATAGCAGCATATCACTTTACAACATTAAATCCTAATTTAGGAGTTGTTAAAGCTAGTGATGGTAGAAGCTTTGTAATGGCAGACTTACCAGGATTAATAGAAGGAGCTTCATTAGGAGAAGGTCTTGGAGATAAATTCTTAAGACATATAGAAAGAACTAGAGTAATATGTCATGTTATAGATATGGCAGGCTCTGAATTAAGAGATCCATATGATGATTATTTATTAATTAATAAAGAATTGGGTGAATTCAATACTAAGTTATTAGATAAACCTCAAATTATTGTAGCTAATAAGATGGATTTACCTGGAGCAGACGAAAAACTAAAGGAATTTAAGGAAAAAGTTAAAGACGTTGAAATATTTGAAGTAAGTGCTGCTACTAATAAGGGATTACAAGTAGTAGTAGATAAGCTTGCTGATATGTTAGATTCTATTCCTGTTAATCCATTATATGATGATAGCCAAATAGAGTCTCATGTATTATATAAATTTAAGAAGGAAGAACCATTTACAATTACTCGTGATGATGATGGTACATGGGTAATAAGTGGAGATGAAGTAGAAAGAATATTTAAAATGACTAAGTTTTCTTCTGAAGAAGCTGAATATAGATTTGCTAAAAAATTAACTCGTATGGGAATAGATGATAAATTAAAAGAGTTAGGTGCAGAAGAAGGAGACGAAGTAAGAATATTAGATTTCTACTTTATGTATAAAGATTAATGACTAGTATTGTATACTAGTCTTTTTCTTTTTACTTATTTATGCTATTATCTTATTAGGGTGGTTGAATGAGTAAGGATTATAAAAAAGTATTAAAATATTTGAGAGATAATATAAGTAATTATAGTGAATCTGAGATTAATTATATTTGTAAAAACTATGATTATTTAGAACACAATAAATTTGTACCTGATATATTAAGACAAATATATGATGAATTAGGTTTATTAGATGATAAAGATAACTTATATTTAGGCTTTATTGATATTATAAAAGATAAATTTAATATAGATTCCAATATTGTTGAGGTTGGTGGAGGAGTTATTCCTTCTTTAGGTAAAAATATTACTTTAAATCAAAAGAGTGGTACTGTTACTGTATATGATCCTAGATTAATTGATAATGCTAATAATGATAAATTAATTCTAAAAAAAGAGTACTTTAATGATAATACTGATATATCAAAATGTGACTTAGTTATTGGGTTAATGCCTTGTCAAGCTACGGAGGTTTTAATTCGTCAAGCAGGAAAATATAATAAAGACTTTTTAATTGGTTTATGTGAAGGTGGTCATAATGCTTTTGATGATTACTTTGATGATGATATTTGGAAGGAAAATATTTTTTATTTAGCTAGAAAAACAATAGAAGAGAATGATATGGGAGTACTAATGGAAACAGACTTATTAGACTATAATGATCCATATCCTGTAATTTACAATAAAAGAAAATAAATTATGTAGTTTATTTTATTTATTTGTGCTATAATTTTTTTATAAGGTTGAGGTGAATATAATGAAAGACATTAATTTTTTAACATCAAAGGGTGTAGATGTTAAGACTAGTTTGGATTTATTTGGTGATATTGAAACATATAATAACAATTTAGGTGGTTTTATTGTTTCTGCTCCTGAGAAATTACAAAAATTAGAGAATTATAAAAATAATAAAGATATGGCAAACTTTACTATTTATGTTCATTCATTGATGAGTGATTCTAAATATTTTGGTTTTAATGATTTAGCTAATCTAGCTGTTGAACAAGAAGCTAAAAGTAGAGCTGGTGATGTGTTATATATTCAACAAAACTTTCCTGCTTTACAAAATAGTGTAAATAATGCTGTAGCTATTGCTAATGAATATTTAAATGATATTCCTGCTCCAGGAAGTAGTAATGAAGCTTCTTCTGAACAAGAAGGTGGAATTAAACCTGAATTAGGAGAAATATATGATACTCAAACTATTTTAGTAGTAGATGACTCTAATATTATTAGAAACTTTGTTAAGAGAATATTCTCAGATAGATATAACATTGGTACTGCTAAGGATGGACAAGAAGCTATTAATATAATTTTCTCTAATAAAGAAAATGATAATATAGCTGCTATTCTACTAGATTTGAATATGCCTGGAGTAGATGGTTTTGCTGTACTTGAATATATGCAACAAAATGGTGTATTTAATAAGATACCTGTATCTATAATTTCAGGTGACTCTTCAAGAGATACAATTGATAGAGCATTTAAATATACTATTGTAGATATGTTAGGTAAACCATTTACTGAAAGTGATATTAAGAGAATTCTTGAGAAAACTATTTTATATAAAGATATGTTATAAAAGGAAGTGTATAAAATGGATAGAAGTGCAATAGATTATTTAAATTACCTAGAGAACTCTGATCCTTTCTTTTATAAAAATTTTAAAGATTTTATTATTTATGCAAGTGGTCTTAATAAACATTTATTAGATGAAGAATACATGGTATTAAAAGAATCTAAAAAAAATGATTATAAGATTTCATTAAAAGATAAACAAACAACAATTAATATTATTAAAAACTTTTTTTATAAGATATCACCTAATATTATTAAACAAATTGATTTTGATGTTAATAATAAAAATATCGAATTTCTACCTATATTTGAATTTAGTTCTACATATGGCAGAATGATAATGAGCGGAGGTAATTATAAAATACAGATTGCTGATACATCTAAGATAGATGAGAGCTTTAGATTAGTTAGAGAATATGCTCACTTATTTGCTGGAAACTTATTAGATGCTGAAGGTGTAGATAGAGGTTTAAAAAAAGTATATGTTGAAGTTATCACCTCATTAACAGAATTTGCTTTAGCAAAGCATTTAAGTAATAATAATACTTTAAAAAATGATTCAAATAATTATATTAATAGAAAACTTTATGATGCTATTTATAATATGAATGATTCTTATATGACTTTAATATACTTAGGTTATTTATTAGAAAATAAGAGTCATGAAGAAATATTAGAAAATTTAGGTAGTCAAGAAGTTATAAATAAATTAGATAATATTATTAAATCAAAGAAACCTTGTAATGATTATGTAAATACATTAGGAACTACTATAGCTTTAAAAATTGCTAATAGTTGTGATAATATCTTTGATTTAGTAAATACATATTATATAAAAGCTGCTTCTTTAGATATTAATTACTTTATGGAACAAATAAATATGGAATTAGATCAAGAAAAAGCAGTTAATGAAATAACATATTATATTAGGAATAATAAGTAAAAACTTGAAGGGTTTTTACTTTTATGTTATTATATAGACGAATGTGAGGAGGTATTTAGATGAGTGGACATTCAAAATGGGCAACAATTCATAGAAAAAAGGGATTGTTAGATGCTGCTAGAGGTAAAGTTTTTCAAAAATTAGCTAAAGAAATAATGGTTGCTGCAAAGGGTGGAAGTCCTGATCCTGCTCAAAATGCTGCCTTAAGACTTGTAGTTGATAAAGCAAAAGCACAAAATATGCCTAAAGATAATATTCAAAAAGCTATAGATAAAGCTGCTGGTAACTCAGATGGTGCTAATTATGAAAATGTAAGATATGAAGGTTATGGTCATGGTGGAGTTGCTTTTATGGTTGATTGTTTAACAGATAATCGTAATAGAACTGCTTCACAAGTTAGAAGTGCTTTTACTAAAGCTGGTGGAAATTTAGGAACAGATGGTTCTGTTAGTTATATGTTTGAACGTAGAGGTTCTATTGTTATACCATCTGATTATGATGAAGATACTATGATGATGACTGCTTTAGATGCAGGTGCTATAGACTTTGAAAAAGTAGAAGATACTTATGTTATTACTACTGATCAAACAACTTTTACAGCAGTTAGAGATGCTTTAGAAAAAGAGAATGTACAAGAATTCTTAGAATGTGAATTAACTTATGTACCAAATATGGAAGTTACTTTAGATGAAGAAGGAATGGAAAAGGTACATAATTTAGTTGATGCATTAGAAGATTTAGATGATGTACAAGATGTTTATTATAATTTAAAGGAAGATTAATCTTCCTTTTTTATTTGTCTTAAAAATATAATTATAGTATAATTGTTTTGGTGATTAAAAAATGAGTAAAGATAGAAAATTAAAATCTCCATGGTATAAATTTTATGGTGATGAAAAACAACATTTAGAATATCCAGATTATTCTGCATATAAATTAATTGAATATACTGCTAGTAGGCATTTAAATAATATAAGTTATAATTATTATGGTACTAAGAAAACATATCATGAATTTTTAAAACAGATAGATGATACTGCTAGAGCTATGAAGGCATTAGGTATTAAACATAAAGATGTGGTTTCTATTTGTATGCCTAATACTCCAGAAGGTATTATTTCTTTTTATGCAGCAAATAAAATAGGTGCAATTGCATCTATGATACATCCTTTATCTGCAGAAAATGAAATTAAGCATTATTTAAATATTTCAAAAAGTGAATGGTTAATTACAATAGATTTTACTATTGAGAAAGTTGCTAAAGTTATTAATGATACAAAGGTAAAAAAAGTTATTGCAGTAGGAGTAGGTGAATCTATGCCACTTACTATGAAGTCTTTATATGCTGCTACTAATGTACCTAAAACTATAATGTCACTTAATCCAATGAATTATTTAAAAGAAGAATATAATAAAACTCATAATAAAATAATGACATGGAAAGAGTTTATTAAAAAAGGAAAAGAATATCAAAAAGAAATTGATGATGATTTTAAAGGTAAAGATATTGCTGCTATATTATATTCTGGTGGAACTACTGGAACTCCAAAAGGAGTAAAATTAACAAATCTTAATTTAAATGCTTCAGCTATGCAAAATTTTGAACATGTAGCTTGTCTAAAAGATAAAGATAAAGTACTTGCTATTATGCCAATATTCCATGGATTTGGACTTTCTGTTTGTATACATTGTGTTCAATATTTTGGAGGAGAAAGTATTTTACTTCCTCAATTTAATGCTAAAACATTTGATAAGATTGTTAAAAAGTATGAACCTAATGTATTAGTTGGTGTTCCAACACTTTTTGAAGCAATTAGTCAAAATAAGAATTTTAGTCATATGAAGTTAGATTATTTGACTTGTGTTATTTCTGGTGGAGATTCACTTTCTCCAGGTTTAAAGAAAAGATTTGATGAGTGGTTAGCAAAACATCATTCTAATACTACTATAAGAGAAGGTTATGGATTAACTGAGTGTTGTGCTGCTAGTTGTTTTACACCTTTAAATTATTATCGTGAAGGTAGTATTGGAATACCTTATCCTGATACATATTATAAAATTGTAGAAGATGGAACTGAGAATGAAGTACCTTATGGAACTTCAGGAGAAATTGTTATTCATGGTCCAACTGTAATGGATGGATATATTAGAAATAGAAAAGAAACAAAACAAACTCTAAGAAAACATAAAGATGGACGTGTATGGCTTCATACTGGTGATGAAGGTGTAATGGATAAAGATGGATTTGTTTATTTTAAAGGTAGACTAAAGAGAATGATTATTACATCTGGATATTGTGTTTATCCAAATAATATTGAAAATGTAATTGATTCTCATCCTGATGTTAGAATGAGTTGTGTTATTGGTATACCTCATCCATATAAAGTTACTGTTGCTAAAGCATTTGTTGTTTTAAAAGATGGAGTTGTTAAGTCTGATGAATTATTAGAATCTATTAAAGAGTTAGTTGAGAAGAATCTTGCTCGTTTCTCATGGCCTTATGACTATGAATTTAGAGATGATTTACCTAAAACTAGAATAGGTAAAATTGCGTATAATGTATTAATGCAAGAAGAAGAAATGAAGAATAGAAATAAGAAATTTGCTGATAAAGAGGAATTACTTGAACAAGTTGAAGATGAATCTAGTAGTGAAGAGTTAATAGACAATCTAAAAGAAGATAATAAGTAGTATTATTATCTTTTTTTATGTTATAATTACTCTATAATAGTGAGGTACTTATGAAGAAGAAAAAGTTTATATTTATATTATTATTAATTGTTATTATTAGTGTAGGTTTTTCTGCGATATCTGCAACTTTGTCAATTACTGGTAATTCTACAATAGCAAGAAATACATGGGATGTACATTTTGAAAATGTTCAAGTAACTAGTGGTAGTGTTACTGCAAGTACTCCAGTAATTAGTAATAATGATACGCAGGTTACTTATAATGTTACTTTAAATATGCCTGGAGACTTTTATGAGTTTACTGTTGATGCAGTTAATGAAGGTACTATCGATGCGATGATACAAACATTTAGTAATACTGGTTTAACTACGGAACAAGAAAAGTATTTAAGCTATTCAATTAAGTATGATAATGATTTAGATGTAGCTAATAAACATTTACTAGCACATGGAGGAACAGCTACATATAAAGTAAGAGTTGAATACAAAACTGATTTAGATCCAGGAGATTTACCTACATCAGATCAAACAATTACATTAACTTTTAGTGTTACATATGAACAAGCTGATAGTAGTGCTATTAAGATTTATAATTTTGCAACTGATTCTTGGGCTGAGATTATTAATAATGTAAGAAGTGGTAATACAAGTTTTTATCATGTGGGAGATACTAAAACAGTAGTTCTTGAAAGTCCTTATAATACTAATACTCTTCGAATTTCAAATATGTCTACTCCTTCTGAGTGCTCTACTACGGGATATAGTCAAACAGCTTGTGGATTCGTGTTGGAGTTTGTCAATAATATTAAATATGGAAATCATAATATGAATGCATCTAGTTCAAATGTTGGTGGATGGCCAGCGTCTGGAATGAGAACATATTTAAATAGTACAATTTATAATAGTTTACCTGCTGATTTAAGAGCTGGTATTATAGATACTTATGTAGTTTCTAGTGCTGGTTCTGCTGATTATGAAACTTCTAATTATTTTACTTCGACAGATAAATTATATTTATTATCTGCTACTGAATTATGGGGTTATGGAACTGATGTTTTTTACTTTACTTCTTATGATTCAGCACATGATTATTCTAGACAGTTTGATTATTATAATTCTTTGGGACTTACCGCTCGTGGTAATTATGATGTTGCTAAAAAAGGTTCTCCTTCTAGGTGGTGGTTACGTTCTGCAATTACTTTCTATAATGATATGTTCTTTTGTGTATCTAGTAGTGGTTCATGGGATGAATCAGTTTCAGCAAGTGAATCTTATGGTGTTTCACCAGCATTTAGAATTGGATAAAAGATTGGTAATCCAATCTTTTTTATGTTATAGT
>CAMOKF010000024.1 GCA_946617625.1 uncultured Bacillota bacterium | reverse complement strand
TACATAGAATAATACTCCATAAGTACTAATTAAAGATAATATCTTTATAAATAAATTAGAATTATTATTAATAGAAATAATATCTTTCTTTCCTTTAATTAAGTAAATAATAAAATAAACTATTACAGTAAATAAAGAATAAGCATAATATTTAGAATTATATCCATTATTAAAAGAATTAAATAATAGAAAAGAACAAGCTGAAATAAAAAGTAAGAAATTAGTAATATAATTCTTTTTACTTTTATTATTTAGAGGCCAATCTTTTATATTTTCATTATCAACTAAATAAGCATTACGAGCAATATTTGCTAAAGGAGTATCACTTAAACTATCTGAATAAAATTCTCTAATCTTTTTATTAGGATATTTTTCATAGAATAAATCTACCTTTCTACTTCCTTTACAATTTTCACTTAAAAACTTACCAGTTTTAATATCTACTTCACTAGCTATTAGATTCTTAATACCTAATTTTTCACAAATAGGTTTAAGTAAAAAAATAGGAGAAGCAGAAATTATTAAGTCATTAGACTTTTTATTATCTAAATAAAACTTTTTAATATTCTTTTTATGAGTTTTCCAAAACTCTTCTACATAAACTTTACCATCTATACTTTCTAAAAAAGAAAAGAAGTATTCTTTCATTTTAGTTTTTTTAATTATTTTAAATATATATAAAATAAAACCTAAAATAATATGAGGAATATATTTAAATAGTTTTTTGTTCTTCTTTAAGCAAAATAATACAAAGTCTAAAGAACTATCACCATTATAAATAGTATCATCAAAATCATATACATTCATCATAATAAAACACCTCTAAAATATATTAAAACTAACATTACTAAGCAAAATAATATACTAAGTAAAAATAAAACTTTATCACTATATAAAACATCTACAGGATCTCCAAAAGAGTCTCCTTCAATATCATAACTATATTTCATTAAAATAATTATTACAAAAATAACTGTATAAATAGCTTTATCCCCTAATCTATTAACTGTTAATGGATCTATACACCATAAAGAATAAAATACTATTACTAAGGCTAAAAATATATTCATATAATTATCTAAAAATGATTTAGAATATTTTTTTAATACATTTCTAGTTGAAGAACTAACTTTTAATAATTCATTTCTTCTTTTTCCTAAAACCATATAAAAAGATAAAGACATTATAGTTAAAAATAACCAACTAGAAATAACTATATTACATATAAATCCACCAAATAATAATCTAATTAAGAAACCAGATACTAAAATAAATATATCTATTATTGGATAATCTTTTAATTTAAATGAATACAAAACATTTAAAAATAAATATAATATTTCTAATAGAATAAAATTTATATTATGAGCTAAAGGTAATACTAAAAAAATATTTATTAAGAAAACAATAATACTTAAAATATAAATAGCTATAACTGCATCATTCTTAGAAATTACTCCACTAGCAAGAGGTCTAAACTTCTTAACTGGATGTTTCTTATCTTTATCTATATCTTTATAATCATTTATTATATAAACAATACTAGATAATAATGAAAATGAAATAAATCCAAAAAATGAAACAAAAAACTTATAACTAAAAAATAATTTACCACTAAAAATAATAGGTAAAAATATTAATAAATTCTTAATATAATGTTTAACTCTCATTAGTTTTAAATAATTAAATACTTTTTTCATAATAACACCTATATAAAATATATCACAACTAAGTAATAATAACAAAAGAAAAAGAAACAAAAAACTAGGATTAAATCCTAGTTTTTATTAATATGTTTTTCATAAAGACTAATTCTTTTATTAATCTTATCTTTTCCTAATATTTTCATTATTGAGAATAAATCAGGAGATTTAGTTCTTCCAGTAATAACTACTCTTAGAGCTTCACATACATCTCCAACATGACCTTTATAATTATCTGGATCTTTCTTATAATCTTTAGGACTTCCAGCATAACCATGTGCAACTGAAAACTCTTTAATACTATTAAACCATTCTTCATTAGTAACATCTAAATTAACGTTTTCAATGTATTCCTTTATTAAATCTAAATCATAAGTTTTATCACTCTCTAATTTAGAATAGTTTTCTTTTTCAAACATAGAATCAATTGCATAACTAAATTCTTCTTTAACATCGCTATATTTAGCAATATCTTTTCTAGGTCTATCTCCATCTTTTTCAATACTGAAGAATTTAATCATCATATCTTTATTATCTTCTAATAATTTAGCATATTCAGTATCAAATCTCTTAGCAAACTCTAAAGTTTCATTATAAACTTCTTCTCCACTCTTTCTAGAGAAATAAGTCTTACAAATATTCATAAGCTTAGCTTGATCAAAGCTTGTACCACCTACAGCCATTTTATCAAAGCTAAACTTAAAATCAGTAATTTCTTTATCACTATTATTTAAATACCATTCTTCAAAGTTAGTATTAGTAATTGTAGCTAAATACAAATGTAATGCATCTAGTGGGATACCACTTTCTTCATAATATTTAGCTCCTGCCCATGGATCTTTTCTCTTAGATAATTTTCTAATAGCACCAGTTTCACTATCTTTAATAGTTATTGGAGCTATATGAGCATATCTAGGTAATTCAAAACCTAATAAATTAAATAACTCTATATGTAAAGGTATTGATGATACCCATGAATCATCTCTAATAACATGTGTTGTTCTCATAAAATGATCATCAACTACATGAGCTAAATGATAAGTAGGAGTACCATCTTTCTTTAATAAAACATCATCTAGATTTCTTTCGGCAAATTTTAATTTACCTTTTATTAAGTCATCTATTTCAACTTCTTTTTTAGGGTCGCCTTTAGATTTTAATCTAATTACATAAGGATCACCATTATCTAAATGTTTTTTTATTTCATCTAAAGAAAGATCTCTATCTTGAGCGTACATTCCATAAATACCAATTTGAATCTTATTTATTTCTTGCTCTTCACGTATAGCAGCTATCTCTTCTTCACTCATGAAACAAGGATAAGCATCTCCTGAAACAATTAACTCTTTTACAAAAGTTTGATATATTTCAGTTCTTTCACTTTGAACATAAGAACCATAATTACCTCCAAATGAATAACCTTCATTAGGAGTAATTTCAAAACCCTTTAAAACAGAAGTAATATTTTCTTTTCCACCTTCTACTTCTCTTTTAGAATCAGTATCTTCAATTCTTAAGAAGAAAACACCATTACTTTGTCTAGCATAAACCATATCGCAAAATGCAGAATATAAATTTCCTAAATGAACACTACCTGTAGGAGATGGTCCATAACGAGTAACCATAGCTCCTTCTGGAAGATCTCTTTTTGGATACATTTTTTCATAATCTTCTCTAGTCTTCTTAATATTAGGAAATAAAAGTTCAGCTAATTCTAATCTTTCATTTTCACTCATCAATATACACCTCTTTAAATTTCCCTTTAATAATATAACAAAAAACAAAATAAATCAACAAATCATTGATATAAAAAGAAAAAAGAGTAATAAATACTCTATATTTCAATATGGTTGCCCTAGTTAGACTCGAACTAACACATTATGCGGTCAGAGCGCACTGCCTTACCATTTGGCTATAGGGCAATTTACTGAATTTAAATCAGTAAACTTATTATACCATAAAAACTATTGTTGTTTCATTTTTTTATTAATAAAATCAATAGCAAATCTAGAATTAATTTTATATAAGAATTTTAAGAACTTAGAATCACTACCTAAGAATAATTTAAACTTATCTTTTTCAATACCTGTAATGATTTGTTCAGCAGCACTCTCAGCACTAAGCATTTTCATACTACTATTTTCAGCAGACATATCACCAACATCAACATTAGAATTTTGAGTAATATTTGTAGCCATAGCACCAGGTAATACAATCATTACATTAACATTAGTATCATGTAATTCAGCATATAAACCTTCAGTAAATATCTTTAAAGCTGCTTTACTAGCACCATACATAGTTTGTCCAGGGAATGGGAAGAATCCACCCATACTAGAAACATCAACTATAAATTGTGTAGATTTATCATTTAATAAATCATCCATAAAACTTCTAATTAAATTTACAGGTCCAAAGAAGTTAACATCCATAATCTTATGAATAGTCTTCTCATCCAAATCTTTAACAGGTATAAATGGTTGAATAATACCAGCATTATTAATAATAACATCTGCATCATTATAATCCTTTTTATATTCATCATGAAACTTATCAATAGATTCTTTACTACCAACATCTACAACATAAGTCTTTAATCTACTAGATTTTAATTCTTCCTCTAATTTCTTTAAATTATCACCATTAATATCTACTCCTGCAACTCTAGCTCCTTTAGCTAACAATTGCTTAGTTAGTTCTTTACCAACACCAGAACCAGCACCAGTAACAATTACATTCTTTCCTTTTACTTTCATTTTTATCCCACCTTACAAATAAATTATAATAAGTATTTAATAATAAATCTAGTAAAAAAGAAAAAAGAATATAATTTTACATTATATTCCTAATAATATACTTGCTATTTTAAAATAAATTAATAAAGAACAAGCATCTACAATAGTAGTAATTAATGGACTAGCCATTACAGCAGGATCCAATCCTATCTTTTTAGTAAGTATAGGTAAACTACTACCAATCATCTTAGCAACACATACGGTAATAACTAAAGTAATACATACAACTAATGCAATAGTAACAGATACATGATCAAAAGTTAATAATTTAATAAAATTAGCAATACCTAAAGTTAATCCACATAAAAGACTAACTCTAAGTTCTTTCCATATAACTTTAAATATATCTTTAAATTCAATTTCATCTAAAGATAAACTACGAATAACAGATACACTAGCTTGACTACCAGCATTACCACCAGTATCCATTAACATTGGAATAAAAGCTGTAAGTACAACATAAGTAGCTAAAGCTTCTTCAAAATGAGTAATAATTTTACCAGTAAAAGTAGCACTAATCATCAATAGTAATAACCATGGTATACGTTTCTTCCAAGTTTCAAATACACCAGTTTTCATATAACTTTTATCACTCGGAGTAATAGCAGCCATCTTTTCAATATCTTCAGTAGTCTCTTCTTCAATAATATCTAAGATATCATCAATAGTAATAACTCCTACTAATCTACCCTCAGAATCAACAACAGGTAAAGTACTATAATCATAGTTTTGGAAAATATTAGCAACTTCCTCTTGATCCATAGTAGTATGAATACTTTCACAATCTTTCATTACATCATCTATTAAAGTATCCATATCATTTATTAATAAATCTTTTACATCAACATAACCTAATAATTTTCTATTCTCATCAGTTACAAAACAAGAATCATATGATACAAAATCATCTTTTTGACTTTTAATTCTATCAATAGATTCTTTTATAGTAAGTCCCTTTTTAAGATGAATATACTCCATAGCCATTAAAGAACCTGCACTATTATCAGGATACTTCAACAACTTATTAATTGTAGTTCTAGTATCTTTAGAAACATTAGTAAGTAACTTAGTTACCATTACTGCAGGCATCTCATCAAATAAGTCAGCAGCATCATCTGAGAACATATCTTCAATAATAGAAGTTGCTTCTTTATTTGTCAAAGCCATTATTAAATTTTTTTGTACATCATCATCCATGTTAACAAAAACATCAGAAGCAATGGATTTCGGTAATAATCTAAAAGCTTTAATTAATAAGTCTTCTGGTAAATCTTCTATTAATTCAGCTATATCATATTCATTATTTTCTTTAATAATTTCTTTTACTTCATTAAACTTTTTATTAATAAGTAATTCTTCAATATATTCTTTATTCATATTACCAACTCCTTCACTCCAGACGCTTATATTATAACAAATAAACTAAGTAAAGTAACAATAATTTAGAATATTATTATTTATAAGTGTAAAATTAAAAAACTATTAAAAGTAATAGTTAATTAATAATAATTATTGATTTGCAAATAAAATCATAAAAAATAAAATACTAACTCGGAGCATTTAATAGTTAGGTGTTACTGATCTCCAGTACGAAAGGAGGTGATAATATGAGTAAGAAAGATTTATTAATACTTTCTGAATTCATAATCAACATCCTTTTGATATTATTACTATTTGTAGTTTTAATATAAAAGAAAAACACCTAACAGCTAGTTAGGTGTAACACAACAGTAACACTTAACCCAGTAAAATTAAATGTTCCTAAAATTATTATAATAAAAAAAGACTTGATATACAAGTCTAAAATTCAAATGGTAGCCTGTACGGAATTCGAATCCGTGAATGTTGCCTTGAGAGGGCAATGTGTTAAGCCACTTCACCAACAGGCCATATACAAGAATTATTATACAAAAAAAGTAGTCTTTTTACAACTACTTTTTATTAAATAATTATACATACCAAGATGGCCTTATAGTAGTATAACTACCAAACATATTTGAATAATAAATATTTTCATTAATAACCCAGCTTTCTAAACAAGAAGCATCTATTAAACTAGTACAACCATTAAACATTAATTCCATATGAGTTGCATTTGATACATTCCAATTAGAAAGCGCAGATATATCGTTAAGAGAAGAACAACCAAAAAACATTTGTCCAAATCTTTTAACATTAGAAACATTCCAATTAGACAAGCCTTGAATATTCGATAAGCTAGCACAACCCTCAAATAAATAATTCATATCACTTACATTAGATACATTCCAATTTGCTAATTGAGAAACATTAACTAATGAAATACAATTAGTAAATGTATAATACATTTTTTCTAAGCTAGAAGTATTCCAACTACTCAAAGGACTTAAATCAATTAATGATGAACAAGATTTAAAAGTTCCAATCATACTAGTAACATTTTGAACATTCCAATTAGAAATAGGCGAAAGATCAATTAAACTAGTGCAACCTGAAAATAAATCAGATAAATTTATTACATTAGATACATCCCAATTAGATATAGGTGAAAGATCACTTAAACTAGTACAACCTTGAAATAAATGATCCATATATCTTACATTAGATACATTCCAATTAGATATAGGAGAAAGATCACTTAAACTAGTACAACCTAAAAATAATTCATCTAAAGACAATAAATTAGAAACAGCCAAACTAGATAATGGAGATATATCGGTTAAGCTACTACACCCACTAAACAAGCCATCAATATTAGTAACATTAGATAAATCTAAATCAGCAATAACCGAAATATCAGTTAAACTTGTGCATTCATCAAACAAATATGAAATATCCTCTACATTAGAAAAATCAAAATCTTTAAGTGGAGAAATGTCAACTAAATTAGACAAGCCAGCAAATAAGCCACTTAAATATGAACCATTCCATTTTTTTAGTTGAGAAATATCAGTAAAAGATTCACAACCAAAAAACATTTCATTAAGATATATGTTAGCAATACTCCAATTAGCAATAGGTGAAAAATTGCTTAGAGAACTACACTTTCTAAAAAAAGAAGAAAAATTAGAACCAGGTAAAATATCAATAGTCATTAATCCAGATATATCATCTAAAAATTTAAATTCATTAAAAGCATAGGAAGAAACCTCATTTAAATAAATAATGTCAGCATCACTATACCAGTATATAGTACCTTCACCATAAATTGATTCATTAGCATCTTCAAACCACATGTAAATAGGTAAATCAGATTCGTCAGTACTAGCTATATTATCATTAGTTAGGTTTTCTTTTAAAGTATAAGATCTAATAAACTTATGAATTTCTTTTTCACGCGGTACTGCCATATTTCTTACATGAGAAGTTGAAATATCTGTTTCTAAATAAGAAGGTATAACATTAGGTAAATTATGATTATAACCAACAACAACAGAAGAATCAACACCAGTCAAAGATTGCATTTTAGAATGTAAATTCGAGCCGTCAGTAAATGTAGCTTTAGTAAGACTTGATAAGTCACATTGATCGAAACCTGGACCTATTTCAATAGTAAATGGAACTACTTCTGTAGGTAAATCTGATACTTCTATATTAGTACTATATCCTACTATTACCTTTATAGTCTTTCTAGCACCTTTTAATATAACATCTCCACTCTTAACATCTATTCCATCTAAATATTTAATACTTAAATCCAATAAATTGCTATTACTACTAGATAAATTATTAGTAATATTTAAATCGCCCAATTGAGCATCTATAGTTCCACTATTTATTATATCTGCAGTATATATCAACTTATCTCCAGGTTTATCAAAACTAAAATTCATAGAAATAGTATCTTTTTCTTGATTTAAAGTAGGTAGAACTGCTCCCACATAAGATTCATTATCTAATACCAAGTCATCAAAATGAACATCAAAAGAAGCAGCATTATAAGATAAAGCACCTAATATATTCAAATTAGCAGATAAATAAGCAAAACCTAAGCTTATAAAGAATACTAAAATGAATAATATATATCTATTTTTAGTTATACGTTTTCTCATTACTATTCACCTATCATAATTTTAACATTATTTAAACAAGAAAAAAAGACTTAAAATGTTATTAAAAATAAATGATAATTAATAAAGTATTTAAGTCATATGACCAGCAAACTTAGACAAAAAAATACAATAAAAAAAGTAGCAATTTACAACTACTTTTTTAAATAGTTCCATTATACCAATTAGGTTTAGTTTCAGAAGTTAAAGTGGTACCCTTAAACATATCAGTATAATCATAAATCTTATCTGGACCAAACCAAACACTTAAAGCGGTCGCATTACTCAAACTAGAACAATTTTGAAACATATAGCGTAAATCTAAAGAACGTTTATGAGAAACTGCAGATTGGCGCATAGCCCAAGATGAAACTCCACTAACATCAGTCAAAGATGTGCAACCATAAAACATTGAATTAAAATAAATAGAAGAAGTAATGTCCCAATTTTCTAAGCCAGATAATGAAGTTAAAGAACTACAATTATAAAACATGCGATAAAAACTAGTTACCCCAGAAACATCCCAGTTTCTAGCAAACGATAAACTAGTTAAAGATGAACAATTATAAAACAAGCTATCAACAGAAGAATCTATAAATTTGCAATTATTTAAACCAGTTATAGTAGACAAATTAGATTTATCTTTAAATAGACTCAAACCATCAACATTTTTGAAAGTAACATTATTCATACCAGAAATTACCGACAAATTAAGATTAGTAAATAATCGATTAAGTTTATAAATGTTTTGTGAATTAAAATTTGAAAAAGTACAATTATTGAAACCAGATATTTGAATAAGCTTAGTACATCCAGAAAAGATATCATCAAACTTAACATTATTAAATGTTAAATTATTTAACCCATTAAAATCTACAAAAGAACAATAAGAAAATAATTGATAATAGGAATCAACTTTATCAAAATTCCAACCATCCATAAAAGTACAATCAACTAAAGAAGTGCAACGCATAAACATGCCAGAAATATTAGTTGCATTTTCTGTATTCCAATTTTTTATAGGAAAAAAATTGGATAAGGAAGAGCAACCAAAGAATAAACCTGAGAAATCTGTGACGTTATCAACATTCCAATTTGCAAGTGCAGAGATATTATTAAGTAAAGAGCAGCCAGAAAATAAATCAGAAATATTTTTTAAATTATTAACCTTCCAATTAGATAAATCATTAACATTAGTAATAGAAGTACCACTTAACATATAACTCATATATACAACATTTCTAACATCCCAATCAGAAATAGAAGAAAGATCATTTAAACTAGTACACATAGAAAATAATCTAGAAAAAGTTTCAACATTTCTAACATTCCAATTAGATAATGCACTAATATCAGATAAAGATGAACATCCAGAAAACATACTAGATATATTATTAGTATTAGAAATATTCCAATCACTTAGAAAATCAATATTAGAAATATTACAACTAGAAAACATGCCTTCAAAAGAAACACATGAGCTAACATCCCAATTACTTAAAGATAAAAAATCATTTTCATCCAAATTACACTTAAAAAATAAATAATCAAAATTTTTAACATTAGATGTATCCCAACCTTCAAAATACGATGAATCAATGACATCAATATCACCAGAATGAAAATTAAAGAAATTAGAGAAATCTTCTACTTTAGATGTACTAATATTCTCTATACCACTATAATCATAAAAATCATAAACTGTACTTTTAAAACTAAAAAAATTAGAACTATCTTTATTAAAGAAAACAATATCAGCATCACTATACCAGTAAATAGATACACTAGTTGAATTATCAGGATCATCTATAGACTCCCACATAAAAATAGGTATATCAGAGTCTTCTGTTGAAACAACTTTAACGTTTTCAGGTGGATCTGATAAATCCATTTCATCGGGTAGCGAAGTACAATGTAAAAATCTAACCATCTTAGTAGGAACAACAGGACCTGCATCTACAATCTTTTTAACAGAAGATAAATAAGAAGGAGATATATGTTTGGAAAAAGTAGATACATTACCTCCAGTATCTTCTGGAATATCATAAAAATAAGTTACTAGTTCAGCCGCAGTTTTAAATGTTGAACTACTATAAGCATCTTCACTTGCTTGTTTATAAGTAATACTAAAAGAAAGATTTATAGTAGTTAATTCAGTTGGAAGATCTTCTTCATTTATATCATACTTAAATTGTAGTTTTACATTTATAGTTTTTCTACTATTCTTTAATATTACAAAATGTTCTTCAAATGGATCACCATTCGCATATTTATATTCAATATCTAATAACTTTTGTTGTTCTGTAGTTAATCCATCATTAATAATCTCATCAATCATTCCATCTATAGTACCAGCATTTACTACATCTACATTAAATGAAAAAACATCACCTGGTTCATTAAAATTTGCTACATATTCAACACTCTTTTTATCTGTACTAATAGTAGGAGTAGGATTACCATCTAATGCATCAACTACTTCTATATCTTCAAAATGTATATCCCAAGAGCTTGATTTAAGTAAAGCTCCACCTAATATATTCAAATTAGCAGATAAATAAGCAAAACCTAAACTTATAAAGAATACTAAAATGAATAATACATATCTATTTTTAGTTATACGTTTCTTCACTACTCTTCACCTATTCTAATTTTAACATAAAAAAATAAGAGATAAAACTCTTATTTTAATAACTCTTTAAATTTATTTATTACATGTTCTAAAGAAGCAGCACATCCCATAAAACAAATTACTGAATCTTTTTCACTTAATAATTTATCTAAAGTATCAATAGAAATCATTTCTCCATTATCTACTTTATCTAACATTATCTTAGAACTAATTCCTGGATAATCTTTAGGATCTTCTCTATTACAATCTATTTCTCCTAAATAAGTTTTATCAGCTACATTAAATGCTTCAATAAACTCATCTTTAAAATCTCTAGTTCTAGAATAAGTATTCGGAATAAATACTAAAGCTAATCTTTTATTAGGATATTTTTGTCTAACTCCTTCTAAAGTAACTTTAATCTCAGTAGGATGATGAGCATAATCATCTACTATTACACATCCATTTACTTCTTCAATAGCAAATCTTCTTTTAGCATTTTTAAAAGTAGTAAGAGATTTCTTAATAGACTCAAGTTCAATACCAATATCTAAACACATCATTATAGCAGCTGTTGCATTCATAATCATATGTTTACCAAATAGTGGTATAGAAAAACTACCTATTAATTCATTATTTTCATATAAATCGAATTTAGAACAATCACTAAGTAATTCTACATTTTTAATAACTACATCATTATTATCATTAAATCCATAGAACTTAACAGGTACTTTATAATTAATCTTTCTAACTTCTTCATTATCTCCATTAGCAATAACCAAATTCTTAGTTTGATTAGCAAATATTTCAAATGTATCTCTAATATCATCTACATCTTTATATATTTCCATATGTTCAGCTTCAATATTAGTAATAATAGAGTTATAACATCTATAAGCTGTAAAATGTCTATTAAACTCATCAGACTCTACTACAAAATATTCATTATCTTTAGATGCATATCCATCTCCTGCACCTATAAAGTAATTACATCCTATACTGTCTTCTAAAATATGTCTAATCATTGAAGAAGTAGATGTTTTTCCATGAGTACCAGATACACCTATAGTCTTAAATAAATCAATTACATGACCCATAACTTCATTATATTTAACAATTTTTAATCCTAAATCTTTTACTCTCTTCATTTCGGGATGATCTAAAGTAAAAGCAACACTATAAGTAACTATTGTATCCTTATCTAATTCATGATCATGATCATAATAAATATGAATACCTCTCTTCTCTAATCCATCTTGAGTAAACTTATGTCCTCTAGCATCATCATAACCTGATACTTCATTTCCTAAATCAGATAATATCTGAGCTAATGTAGACATACCAGTTCCTTTAATACCAATGCAATAATATTTCATAATAACACTTCCCTACATACATAAATTATAAAGTAAAACAAAAGAATGAGTAAAGTCATAAAACCCTTATTTTACATAGTGTTTACGATTAATTCTTTTATATAAAAATAAGTTGTGATATATTTATCTAGGATGGTGATAATATGAAGATATTTATAGGCTCTTCTTCAAGAAATGAAATAAATAAAGAATACTTAGATTTAGCAGAAAAAGTAGGAAAAGAACTAGAAAAATATAACTATGACTTAGTCTTTGGAGCAGCATCTACAGGTATGATGGGTAAAACAACTAAATACTTTAATAATATATATTCATATACAGTAGAAAAATATACCGAAGATTTAAAAAATATAAATTCAAAAAAAGAATATATTCTAAAGACTACATTTGATAGAACTAAAAAAATGTATAAAGATGCCGATTTATTACTTCTACTACCTGGAGGTACAGGTACTCTATCAGAATTATTTGGAATACTAGAAGAAAATAGAAGTGTTACTAATCCTAAAAAATATATAATATTTAATTATAATCATTATTATGATAAAGCCTTAGAGCTTATAGATAATTGTATAAAGAATAATTTTAATTCTAAAGACATAAAAGACTATTATGAAGTAGTAAATAATATAGAAGAATTAATAAAATTAATTGAAAATAAAAAGAGTACTAATTAGTACTCTTTATTTGTTTTCTACTCTTTTTTCAGATTTTCTTTTATCTCTACATTCTTTACAACGTTTAGGTTCATTTTCTAATCCTTTTTGTTTAAAGAATTCTTGCTCTCCGGCAGTAAAAACAAATTCCTTACCACAGTCTTTGCAAACTATAGTTTTGTCTTGAAACTCCATTTAATCCTCCTACAATATATTTATGGTAATAAAGTTTCTTAAAATAAAAGAAAACACTTAATTATCACAAAACAACTATAACACAATAATTAACAATTAGTAAATTAATTAATCATTATTTTTATTTTGTTTACGTAATAGACTATCTCTTTTTGAATAGATACATCCACAATAATCTTGTCTATATAAATTATATTCTTTAGATAATTCTATACTTCTTTTATAACCATTTTTCTTTTTGAAATCACAATATAAGAAATTAGATACATATTCTTTATCTAACTCATGACCTATTTCATTAATCCAATTAGCATTCTTATGAGGAGATAATGATAAAGTAGTAGTAAAATACTTAAATCCTAATTTAGAAGCAATATCAGCCGTTTCTTTAAGTCTTAAGCTATAACATTTATAGCATCTTTTTCCTCTTTCTGGTTCATCTTCTAATCCTTTAGAAATATCAAAGAATTTATCTGGTTCATAATTACCATTAATAAGTTTAATTGGATACTTAAAGTTTAGTTTACTAATAAGTTTTTCTATTTCCATATATCTTTTATCATATTCATTTTTTTCTGTAATATTAGGATTATAGTAAAAAATAGTTACTTTAAAATGATTAGCTACTCTCTCTAAACAAGCTGAAGAACAAGGTCCACAACAAGCATGTAATAATAAAGATGTACCTTCAGGAATATTAGTAATTTGTTCTTCCATTAATAAATCATAATTCATTAATATTCACCTCCCATATATTTAATTTACCCTTAGCTTTAATTGGTTCAATTAATTCTACATTATCAAGTACCCATGCATATCTACCAATCTCATAAATACCTAGTTCTTTTTCTTTTAAAGGAACACTATCTATATACTCTTGATCCATGTAAATACAATCTACTAAATTACATTTACAAATAATATATCCATTATTATATTTATCTTTATTTATATATTTATAAGTATTAGATAAATCTCCTTTAAAATTAGTTAAAGATGCATGAATATATAATTCTCCTCTATAGTTAGTCTTATAACTTCTAGTTTCAATTCTTTTATATCCATAAGCAATTAAACTTGCATATGGTTCTTTTATACTAAGTGCTTTCATAATACCCCTTCTAAAACACATATATTTTAACATAAAAATAAAAAAAAGAGAATAATTATTTATTATTACTCTTTTCTATCTTTTCTAATTCTTCTTGTTCTAACTTTTTATAATCTATTTTATTATACAAAGTTTTAGGGAATTCTTTTCTTATTTCAAATTCTCTAGGAACAGAATATATAGCTAATTTTTCTTTACACAAATCTTTTAATTCTCTTTTTAATTTAGCACTTTCTTCATATCCATCATTAAGTATTAAGAATGCTTTAGCTACATGCATCTTATATTGATGTGGAATACCTATAACACAAGCTTTCTTAACTGCTGGATGCTCTTCTAAAGTTTTTTCTATCATAGCTGGATAAACATTAAATCCTGATACAATAATCATACGTTTTAATCTTTGTGTATAGTATACAATACCATTCTCATTAATATATCCAATATCTCCGGTATGTAACCATTTTTTACCATCACTATGTACTCTTAAGATATTATCTGTTTCTTCTTGATTATTTAAGTATCCTACCATTAAAGTTGGACCATTAACGCATATTTCTCCTTCTTTACCTAAAGGAAGTTCTTCTCCTGTTTCTATATCACATATCTTATAATCATTACCTACCATAGGTATACCTATACTTCCAGGTTCATTAGTTCCAGGGAATGTATATGCAGTAGCAGCAACAGACTCAGTCATACCATATCCTTTAGCTATATCAACATTAGCTCCATGAGCATGTAAAAACTCATTAATTTTTTCCTCTAACTGAAGTGATAAATAGTCTCCTCCACTAACTATATATTTTAATTGAGACATATCTACATTATCAAACTTACTATTACTCATCATACCTTCCCATAATGTAGGAACACCTAAAATAACATTAGGTTTATCATTCTTCCAAATCTTGTAGAATCTATTAGCATCATATTCAGGCATAAGAATAGTTTCAACTTTTAAACATAATGGAGTATGTACACAAACACCTAATCCAAATCCATGGAATATAGGTAATATTGTAACAATCTTATCTCTAGGTCTAACATCAATTACATTAACACCTGATTGTTGAGCAATAGCATTAAAACTATAATTAGAAATCATAATACCTTTAGGAGTACCAGTAGTACCTCCACTATGTAATATAATTGCAACATCATCTTTATCTACTTTAGCTTGGAAATTCTTAGTATAAGATACTCCTCTAACCATAAACTCTTTCCAAGTCATATAATCTCTGTCTAATACACTAGGTCGTTTAAGTCTAATACTTCTAGTTAGAGTATAACCAATAGATAGTCCAACAGGCATACTAAGTTTAGGAGATACTAATATAGTTTTATATACTAAAGAATCTTCTATAACATCTTTAAACTTATCATAATTAAAATCTACTAAGAATAAAAATCTACTCTTGTTTTCTTTTAAATAATGTCTCATTTGTTCAGGACTACTAAGAGGATGAACCATATCAGCAATAGCACCTATCTTATTACAAGCATAAAAAGCATAAATAGCTTCTGGCATATTAGGTAAACAAATAGTAACTATATCATGTTCTTTAACTCCATAACTTCTTAAAGCTCTTGCACAAACATCTATATTATCAAAAAACTCATTATAACTAATTCTATT